>CANNRM010000036.1 GCA_947508155.1 Rickettsiales bacterium
AGCGACGTGGCAATCTCACTTCTACTATAAAATCTTGAATGTACAAGATATATGCAAGAGTGATTTATTAAAGGGAGATTGCCACGTCGCTTCGCTCCTCGCAATGACGTTTGTCGCGATTTTTTGCGTTCAAAAAAGGGCAGTGTTATCTCCACGAGGGCTAATTAGGATTGCCCCATGCTCTTATGTGATGCGAATAACCAAATGAGTCCGGAAGGTCCATAAAATCAGGTCCAAAACGCCTCAACAAAACAGCCGCTGGATCACGTGGCGCAGGAAACTCGTATCCTTCAAACATAATCTTTGATAGAGGGAATACATCCTTCGCCTTAAAATTAGAAAGGAATATGCTATCTAATGTTTCAAGTTTTGAAGTTCTCAGCACAAGCAAAGAATCATCATTCGAAAGATCAACTGGTCCAGGATGAGGTAGTTTAATATTATCATAATTTGACAATATTCTCTCTTCCCAACCAGGAATGACAATTCTAAACCGCCTCAGCAATTTAATCCAAGATATTTGATCATCCAACCCCTTCTGATTTGTAAAAACATAAGAAAAAATGTCAAAATCCCCTAGTTTATTATTAAAGAACCACATCCATCCTTTTGTTCTATTTTGCC
Organism: Rickettsiales bacterium; assembly: GCA_947508155.1. Classification (GTDB taxonomy): domain Bacteria; phylum Pseudomonadota; class Alphaproteobacteria; order Rickettsiales; family Rickettsiaceae; genus CANNRM01. Next base: position 625 of record CANNRM010000036.1, read on the forward strand.
CTGAAGAGCGCATTTTAATTTCTAACTCTGGATTCTCAGCTAATGTTCTAAGCTTATGAATCATATCTTCTGTCATACTTATGTCTATGTCATCATCCCAAGGAATAAAACCCTTATGTCTATATGCACCAAGCAATGTACCAGAATCTATCCAATATTCAATTCCATGCTCTTTCGCAAATTTATCAAACATAATTAGTGAATCTAACATGGATTTTTGTTGCTGACGTAATGCACCATATGCAGGAGGAATATTCCCCACCCCCTGACTTAAATGCTTTATGATAAACTTATTTTGACTGTGCAAATCGCGATTATCTTTTTCCACTCGCGACAATCGATCACATAAAATCACTACACCTATAACCAAAACTAGCACAATAATATATTTAAAAAACGATCCAAAATTCATATTCACTCTCCGTTTGATTTCTGTAGCACAAACACATGGCTACAATATGGGCATTCGACCTTCCCCTCTTTTGCATCTATTTCAAGATAAATCGTTGGATGATCATATGGAGCCTCAAGCCCCTTGCATGAAACATTATGTTTATCTGTGTATGTTGTTTCTTTTTGTTGGTTTGTCATAATTGTACATGTTATTGTTGATCATCTGTATAGAAGTCTACATATTTCGCATAGCAAGTAAGCCCCACACATGCTATCATCAGAAGGTTTGCTGGCGTGGTTATAAATTCTATGAATTCACCAAATGTATGATCCTCCGCAACTTCATGTGTTTCTACATTAATGTCGGCATAGCCATGAGTATAAATGATGTGGGAGATTTTTCTCATTAAATCTGCTGCTATATTATCATTTTGATAATTTGGATTGCGCAAAGCTTCGATGCAAAAAGCAATCTGACTATTTTGATAAGAAGCATCCATGCCCTCACTTAATTTTTTAGCATGCCCCTCTACATTAATTGAGTCTCCATTAGTATCTTTATAACTCCAATGCTCTTTTAGCGCCCACCAAATAATCTTAATATTACTCACATTGCTAGAGAATATAATACCTGGAATAGGAGTTATGCCATTTGGATTTCTTATGGCTTCTTTTACCATTACATCACTATATTCCTCATCCTCTACGCCACCACACATATGCACCCTTCCTATTGTTTATAAATTTCACAAATTGACTCAAGCAACTTCAACGCCTGATCCTTTGATCGTTGAAAGCTATTCCTTCCGATTATCGAACCATTGCCACCACCCGCGCTAATCGCCCGCACTTCGCACAATATTTCTTCATCGGACTTAGCTGCTCCGCCGGAAAATACTACAATTCTTTTTCCAGCAAAGCAAGCACGGACTACATGTTTTATGTCATTTCCTGTGGGTAATTTTACTTTGATAATATGAGCGCCTAAAAGCGCTGCAATATGCGCACCATAGGATATTGTTTCTAATGATGTTTCATCTTCTTTTATTAAGTCTCCACCTCTTGGGTAGGACCAGATAACAGTTGGTAATCCTTTGGCTTTCGCTTCCTTGATCACTGCACGCGCTTCTTCAAACATTTCCAATGACTTGGCAGAGCCTGGGTAAATTGTCATGCCTACCGCAACGCATCCAAGCCTTATTGCATCATCAATAGAAGACGTAATTGCCTGATCTGGCTCAGCAGATTTTGGCAGCAAAGCATTGCTGCTATTCATTTTCAAAATGGTTGGAATTTTGCCTGCGAATGTCTTTGCACCGCATTCCAGCATTCCAAACGGTGCTGCGTAAGCGCTAAGGCCTGCATCGATTGCAAGTTGGTAATGATAATGCGGGTCATATGCGTCAGGATTTTGAGAGAAGCTTTTGTCCGGCCCATGTTCGAAGCCTTGGTCTACAGGGAGGATAAGAAGTTTCCCAGTTCCTCCGAGTGTGCCATGCATGAGGATGCGAGACAGATTGGTGAGCGTTTCTTGGTTATCACTTTCGTAATGGGAAAGGATTTGCTGTATTGCTGGGGTGATTTTCATATGGTTATATTATACTAGTGATAAAATAAAATCAAATTTGATAGTTTGAGTTGACGTCACCCGCGAGGAGCGGCTGCATTTTTACATGGCACGTCATCCTCAGATCCGCTTGCGGATTCGGGGATCTCAGATCACAAGAGTAACATCTCTCCTGTCTCATGAGATCCCCGAATTTGCTTCGCAAATCCGAGGATGACGCACCACGCACTCAGCCGCAACAACTAGCGATAAAGCTATTTTCCCCGCAATAAATCTCGTTTCAGACCCAAATTGCTATTCACACCAAGAACCTTCCTATACATCTGAACATTCTCCAACACCCTCTGCACATAATTCCTTGTTTCCCAAAATGGTATAGATTCAATCCAATAGACAACCTCACGAACAGTTTTGAGCTTGCGTGGGTCACCCATAGTCACGATCCATCTATCGATAACATGAGGCCCAGCATTATAAGAAGCAATTGCCAGCAAATATGATCCATTATACCTGTCGATCAAGTCGCGCAGGTATTTGTTACCTAGGCTGATATTATAAGCAGGATCATGCGTCAATCTACGTGTGTTGCATTTTGCATTCATTTTTTTTGCTGTGTGACAAGCTGTAGCTGGCACAACTTGCATTAATCCATGTGCATTTGCATGACTTATTGCATATTGATCAAATACGCTCTCGCGCAAGATGATAGAATATGTTAGAGCTGGCTCGATTAATTCGTGAAATTTATATGGCGTTGGGTAATGTGCACGAGTCATGATATATCCACGTTGCGATGCTGATTTTGCAATTTCTGTAGTATAATGTAGATTTTTGCAGTTTTTAATAGCATCAACAATTAGCGCCACTTCACCAGAGTTTTTCGCGGATGCAATGGCTGCTTGAGCATATACAAGTGCTAGATCATTACGCTTATGTTTAATGAACATATTTGTCGCCCGCGCCAGCTCATTTGCATGATATGCTTTTTGGTCTAAATCCAAAATTTTTGGTGGATGAGCTGGTAATGTAAGACCCTCTTTTTTCATTTCCAGCATCGCAAGTTGCCCTGAGAATGTGAAGTTATAGCTAGCTGATTCTGTATACCATTTATGTGCTAGCTTATCATCCCCCATTGCTGCAGCTGTAATTCCTAGCCAATAAGTCGCTTTTGCAGTGCTCATGGACGTTTGCACAATATCATACATTTTGTGGAAATGATCATATGCGACTTTCGGATCTTTCAAATATCTGAATGCGATCCATCCAGCAAGGAACTCTCCATCGCTAACATCTATAGGAGATTCGCCATCGTGAGTACTTGCAATTCTATAGGCCAGATTATATTTTTTTTGCTGCATCATATTCTTAGAGAATAAACAACGCATTTTGCACCATTCAGTTATATGCATAGGATCTTCACGCACATTGAGTATCATCGCAGCGGCGCTTTCTGGTATAATATCAGCTTTTTTGAATTGAGAGAGATAATAGTAAAGTATTCCAGAATTATGCTGATATTCTTTTGGCAATGCTCTGAATAAATTATTGCCGTTAGACTTACCATCTATAAGGGCTATAAAAGCATTTAAATATGCCTGGCCTTTAGCGCCAAATCCACTTGCTACTTGTTTCGCTTGAGTGCGCTGGTTATTCCACATTAGAGCATCGATTTTTTGTATATCATCTAAGCTTGTGAGAATAGCTTTGTTCTGGGTGTGAAATTGCTTTGCTTCATCATTCGTAAAATTACCATAGATCCAGCCTTTTCTTATGATATTCGCGAATCTTGCTGGATCTTTAACACGACCTTTTGCACTTGTGGCAAAGAATTTATAACCTTTTGGAGTCTGTGGTTTATTATCTAAAAACCATTTCACTATTACATCCTTTGGAGTGGACGCATCCAAATGCATTTCTGCATTTTCTTTGATCTGATTGATACGTGGCCAATGTTTATTCACTACTGCAAATGACACAATCTGTTCAAAGCTTGCTGATTTATCATTTTGATCCAAAAATTGCCTAGCTAATATAACTTTCCTCAGCACTGGGTCATGATGAGATTTTGCGGCAGCTAATGCGCTAGACCAATCTCTTTTATCCGCCGCTTTCATAGCAGAATCGATATAATCGGCAAATGCCGCAGGAGCATAAAAGGCAAAGATTATTATTGACAGAAATGTACGTATATTCATAATGATGTTGTTTTTAGTTGGGTATTTAAAGTTATCCAGTTAATGTCACCCCCGCGAAGGCGGGGGTCCAGTTTTTATATTATCTGGATCCCCGCCTTCGCGGGGATGACACTTTCGATTATAATTAATTAGGTATAGCATATGAATAGAGCATTTATCTTCCCAGGTCAAGGATCTCAAGCAGTTGGCATGGGAAAAGATCTTGCAAATAATTTCACAGTTGCAAAAAAAGTGTTTCAACTAGTCGATGATGAATTGGGGCAAAATCTTAGTAGCATGATCTTTGAAGGACCAATTGAGGATCTGACAATGACAGAAAATACTCAGCCAGCGCTTATGGCTGTGTCTATGGCATTTCTTGAAGTCATCAAAAAACAAACTGGCAAAAATATAAATGAATTATGTGATATTGTTGCTGGTCATTCTTTGGGTGAATATACTGCACTTTGTGCTGCGGGGGCGATTTCTATTGCTGATGCTGCAAAGATATTACGTATCCGCGGCAAGGCAATGCAAGATGCTTGCCCAAAAGGCGAAGGTGCAATGGCAGCGGTGCTGGGTATGGATATAGAGCAAGTTGAAGCTATTGTTGCTGAGGCAAATGAGCATGGAGCATGCGATGTTGCAAATGATAATAATGCAACTCAAATTGTTATCAGCGGGTCCGTTGCTGCGATAGATTTTGCATCTGCAAAAGTTGCTGAACTTGGTGGGCGCGCTATTAAATTAAACGTGAGTGCGCCATTTCATTCAAGATTGATTAAATCAGCTGAGGATGTTATGCGCAAAGCTTTGGATGAAATTGAGTGGCATGTGCCATTGGTGCCAGTGCTAGCAAATGTTACGGTGGATCCTACTACCGATATTGCACAGATAAAAGATAATTTGGTAAGGCAGGTGTCTGGGCGCGTACGTTGGCGTGAGACTATGGAGTTTTTTGTTGCCAATGGCGTGCAGGAGCTTGTAGAGATAGGTTCCGGCAAGGTGCTGACTGGTATGTTGCGTAAAGTAGAGCATCCTTTTGTTCTAAGAAATATTGGAAATATAGAAGAATTAGACTAATACCAATCGTCATCCTCGGATTTACGAAGTAAATTCGGGGATCTCGTTCTACAAGAGTAATATTACCCCTAACGCCTGAGATCCCCGAATTTGCTAGCAAATCCGAGGATGACGGATAAAATTCCAGAAAATTAATTTAGGAGCTGGTATATGACGAATTTAGTGTGGCTGAGGCGTAATTTAAGACTTGATGATAATTTGCCCCTGTTTAAAGCTTTGCAATCTTCTGAAAAAGTTCAGCTTGTTTTTATATTAGACCCACATAATACATCCGACAAAAGACAGGCATTCATTAAAAGCGCTTTGCAGCAAATTGATGATCAGCTTAAAAAATTCGGCGGAGCGCTGATTGTATCAGAAGGGAATCCGATTGATTTGATTCCTCAGATTGCTAAAAATATCAGC
>CANNRM010000037.1 GCA_947508155.1 Rickettsiales bacterium
ATACCACAAATACTCGCAACCAAATGCCCCCTATATCCACTCCCCCTATTATGCACAATACTAAATATTTTAAGCATCAAAACTGGCAGCACACATGGCATAAGATTAAGAATAGCCCCACCCATGAATGCCGCCAACAAAATCCATAAAATAGGATTCTCTCTTCCTATATCATCAATATTCAAAGCTATTTCTTGAGTAACAGGAACGCATTTATCATTACAAATAGCATAGGTAATGACACCCCTTATAATGACAGGGTTAGACACATCCTCAGCCTTGATCTCAACTGGGATAGAAACATTACCATGATAAATATAATGATACATCGTGCCGTGAAAATATTCCTTTTCCGGAATAGGCCATATCACTTGAAAATTCGCTAAATTCTGCGAAGGAGCAAGATCTATCTGAGTTGGAAAACCCACTTCGCCAGGGTCGTTGCTGTAAATTTTGTATCCTTCATCCAATTTCAGATCAAAATGCAGAAGGTTATTCTCGAATTTCACATCAAATCTTGCATCATATCCTCCTGATGCATATACATTTGGTATAAAAAATGCTAAAATAAAAATGTGGAGTAATCTTGAAAGCTTGCGCATGTGATATTATATGTTAAGTTAAGAACAAAAGGGGACGCTCATGAACAGTCTAACAACTGAAAATAAAAATACAAATTTTGAATCCTTAGCTGGGAAGTTTCTTATATCTAGCCCATATGCTTTTACAAATGATGTGTTTAATAAGTCACTAATTTATGTCATGTCCCACAGCGAAAGTGGAGCAATTGGATTAATTGTAAATCGTTTGGCACAAAAATTGTCGGCAAATGCGGTTCTTAAATTATTCAAAGATGATAACGATCAAAGCGAATTAATCATGCCAGTATATGTTGGTGGACCTGTAGAGCCAGAAAGAGGTTTTGTCTTACATACTCCAGAATATAACAAAAACTTGCTTTTGCAGTCTGATGGAAATCTAGCCGTTAGTTCTAACATAGAAATTTTACGCGATATTGCGCATGGTCATGGACCTGCTAATAGTATGGTAGTCCTTGGATATACTGGATGGGCAGCTGGTCAACTTGAAAGCGAAATAGAACGTAATATGTGGATTATTTCTAATTCTTCAAATGACATCATCTTCTCAGATTCTGAGGATAAATGGAGCGTAGCCCTGAATAAAATGGGCATTGATGATGCAAGCTTTACATCTCAAGCCGGTCATTGCTAGCCCATTTTGTGTGCTCATACTTCTTAGATAAACGTAAACCATCCCGCAAATTACTACAGCTTTTTCACAAACTCGTATCTAGAAGAATACCTACCATCCTTATGCTTTTCACACTTTGGAGTTGTGGCAATTGCTTCATAGCCTATTTTTTTATAGAATCCAGGAGCCTGAATATCGTTAGTCCCAAGACGTACAGTATTTATTTCTACATTTTTCATATAGCTTTCAAAACATTTCATCAGTTTAGTACCAAAACCTTTATTTTGTAGACTTGTATCAATAAAAAATGTTTCGACATATGCATGCGGGATTGCCGATTCTTTGTGTATCTCTCCTAAAATCATACCCCTTGCTACACCAGCAATATCGCGCAAAAATACACCGAACTGCTCCGCTAATACACTCACACCCGTAGTAGCAGCTCCTTCCTCTACCTCAGTTTGCGTTTCCCACAGCAATGTAGCAGATACATTACTAGCATGCTCTTTATGCTCAATTTCCTTCATCAAACCAATCTCATGATGACCTGTTGTGAAATCTGGCCTCTCCCAAATATCAACAAAACCTTTTTGCGTTAGAGTATCGTAGATTTCACGTCCATTTTGATCATCCATATCCACAATAATATAAGCCCTTCTTCCACCTTTATCGTATATCTCGGTCTCAAGCAGCGAGCATACGGCCTCACAATCAGCCGCAGTGGCAATTGCTTTTATAACTACGCTTTCACCTAGTACATCTCCTGTGATATTAGATGCTAAAGTATGAAAAATTTGCGCATCAATACAATATGACTCATGAGTTCTATCAATATTATATTGTACAAAATCAATTTTAAGCTGCCCAAAATCACTCTCAGCAGCAACTGGAGAGATGGTGATTTTATATCCATTATCTAGCATTACGTCATCATATACTGGAAGCATTCCGTCTAGAATTTCGTTTATTTCTGTTGTTATAGACATGCTACACTCCATAATTGATTATGGACGGAGTATAGCAAATTATTGTTAATTTGTCAAGTAATTTTTATGATTTTGTTATTTTGAGACACAGATATAAACGATGATTTATTAAAATATACTTGCGTATAATTATAACTTATATTAAGATATTGCGCACATAATCAAAAAAAGAAACAGCCGTGAAAACTTTAACATTAGCACCAAATCTACAAATTACTTTTGAACAAAACACTCCTCAAGAAGCCGTCCTGCAATACGAAGGCAATGAATACACATTTACGTTATGCGACTATGGCTTTGAATTAAATGGTAACAATTATATTCTTTCTAATCGCTATCAAAATCCAGCTGAGGATTATACTTTTGTACACGTCTTTGGCAATAGTTTACCTGAAGAGACATTGCTATCTATAATGCGCAACATTACATCCGCATCGCCAGATTTTATTAGCAGCGGCTTCGCATCATACCCTCCTGTTGGGTATGTTTCTTTCAATCTAAAGAATGATAATAATTTAGAATATGCAATAGATGCATTAGGTGACGATGATCAAGATGTGTGGGCTGATTGATCAACTGTGCAAAAGCACTGAATCCCCGCCTGCACGGGATGACATTACCCAAGCGAATAATCACCCCACCATATTCTCTGGCACAACATATTTATCAAACTCATCGGAAGTCAGGAAACCCAAGCCAATCGCAGCTTCTTTTAAAGTCGTACCCTCATGATGAGCCTTTTTGGCTATCTGCGCCGCCTTGTCATAACCGATATGCGGATTCAGCGCCGTCACCAACATCAATGAACTATATAACAGATCGTGAACACGCTTCTCATTAACCTCAGCACCTTCAATACAATGCTCTACAAAGCTATGAGACGCATCAGTAATAAGTCTAATTGACTGTAGCAAATTATGAATTATCACTGGCTTAAACACATTCAACTCAAAATGCCCATTAGAGCCACCTATAGTCACTGCCATGTGTCCACCCATAACTTGCGCACAAACCATAGTCATAGCCTCGCATTGCGTTGGGTTCACCTTGCCAGGCATGATGGACGATCCAGGCTCATTCTCTGGCAAATGCAGCTCACCTATTCCACATCTCGGTCCGGAACCTAGCAGACGTATATCATTCGCAATCTTCATAAGGCTTACGGCTAGCACATTCATAGCGCCAGAAAATTCTACCATTGCATCATTCGCAGCTAGAGCTTCAAACTTGTTCGGCGCTGTTTGAAAAGGTAATTTTGTAATAGATGCAACATTTGCCGCAAACTGCTCGGCAAACCCTTTAGGGCAATTAATACCAGTACCAACAGCTGTGCCGCCCTGCGCAAGAAAATATACTCTCTTTAACGCATCTTTAACTCGCTCAATACCGTTATGTACTTGCATAGCATAGCCAGAAAATTCTTGTCCCAATGTAATAGGAGTAGCATCCTGCAGATGTGTACGGCCAATTTTTACAATTCCAGACCATATTTTCGCCTTCTTCTCTAAGGACATATGCAACCTTTCTAGAGCGGGAATAAGCTTTGTATTAGCCTCTATAGCCGTTGCAATATGCATCGCAGTTGGGAAAGAATCATTGGAAGATTGAGCCATATTAACATGGTCATTAGGATGTATTGGGGCTTTAGAACCACGCGGTTTTCCAAAGGCCTCATTCGCCATATTGGCAATAACTTCATTTACATTCATATTAGTCTGCGTACCAGACCCAGTCTGCCATACAGCAAGAGGAAAATGCTCGGAATAATCATTATTTAAAAGCTTTTCGGAAGACGCAACTATTGAGTCCGCGAGTGTTTTATCCAGCTTACCAATATCGCGATTTGTAATGGCCGCACATTTTTTTAATAAAATAAGAGCAGAAATAAGAGGACTCGGCATTTTTTCAACGCCTATCTTGAAATTTTCCAAGGATCGCTGGGTTTGTGCACCCCAATATTTTGAATCTTCTACTTGAATTTCGCCAAAAGAATCCGTTTCTATACGATACATAATGTTTTCACCAATTTAAATAGAGAGTGGCCATTAAAGAGCGTCATTGCGAGGAGCGTGAGCGACGTGGCAATCTCCCTATTATTAAAATGAGATTGCCACGTCGGACTACGCCCTCCTCGCAATGACGCTTACACTCGACACCGCGATAATCAAAAAGTGTGGATTATGACCTATATTCAATAATATATTCCACCCTATCCGGCCCCTCATTAATTGTCATTTCGGATTTCATATCCTCTCTTAAACGACTAATATAATAAGAATCTACATTCGTACTCGAAATATCACCACTAGATTTACCCAACATGATTTGATGACAATCCGATTTAATTTTCATATCCTTACCATGCGCTACTACATGAATGCTATTATGGTCACCATGATGATGAATTGAAATAGTCATGGTGCCGCCGTGAATTAACCCAGACTTAGCAAGATAAATTACAGCCAACATCAATTTACCGGTATTCACACTCAGAGCTCTTTCTGTAGGTAAAGAATTAGGAATCAAAAATTCAAGATTGATTTTTCTATCCCTCATCATCACCTGGCAAAATTCTTTAATCTGACCTAAATCAGCTTCACCCTCGTATTTTGCAGTACCATATACTTGTCTAAAAAGCTTTAAAGTGTCAATAGCCTGAGTTGAACTCATATGTATAAGCTCTATAGCTTTTTTTTGCACATTTGGATCAGTTGAATCCACGAATTCCACGCCATTAGAGAGAGCTCCCAGAGCGCCCGCTAGGTCATGGCATATTTTTGCGCTTATATGCTGCACAAATGCTAAATCTGTAATCATAATTTTACCTTGCTGTTTAATATCAACTCAAAGTCATACTACAGGGCCTAATGCAATGCAATCTTAATCAGCAAATAGATATGATTTTTATAACGATATGTGGTTATTTCGTTATAGGAGAGATACTGCATTTTATTTGGAAGTTTGGCGGTTAAGATATGGACTCGATAAATCTCGTCGTAGCTAAATTTTGCCCAAAATACAAATAACTTGCAAAATTAGCGAAGACCAGAGAAAAATTGAATGGTGGAGATGAAGGGAATCGAACCCCCGACTCTCTGCTTGCAAAGCAGATGCTCTACCCCTGAGCTACATCCCCACAAAATCCCAATGTCCGAAATTAACCGCATAAAAGAAACTTATCATAGTCTCGCGTCCTCACGTACTTAAGTGTACGCTGCGGGCGCTCGCTACTCAAATTTCATTTATGCGATGAATTTGGGACTTGGTATTGGGTACCTAAGTAAAAACTTTATACACTAAATAAAAACACACGTCAATCATGTTTTTTATTTTTTTACAACTATCTTACACGCGCAAAAATGTCAAAATCTACAACCTTGTTATTCAACACTTCAAATTTCCTCATTGTGCCCTCATATTCAAACCCGAAAGCCTTGCTGAAATTCCTAGAACGCTCATTCTCAGTAGCAATGTTTGCTTGAATCCTATTAAGCAACAACTCTTCATCGGCAAATTTCAAGACGGCCGCAAGAGCCTCCTTCGCAAGCCCCTTACCCCAATATTCAAAAGCTATATCATAACTAATATTAGATTTACGCTGAATAAATTTCATCATACTCAAGCCAATAGACCCAATAATTTCATCGGTTTTTTTATGAGCTATAGCCCAGGAAATACCATTATAACGCTCAATATTTCCTTTATAATATTTTAAATCTTCCCTAGATGCATCAATAGACTTAGGAATACAATCCACAGGGACAAAATTCTTCACCTCAGGATGATTGATGTAATTATAATACCCTTCAGCATCACCATCACGAAATTCCCTTAGTCGAATACGCTTTAGCTCCATACGAGGGAAAGCCGCAAAAACTTTATAAAAATGTTCTATAGATTCCATTGATTCCATTTCTTAACTCACTGCTTGATTATCAGAATCTCCAACAACGTGAACAGCATCCAACGTTTTTTTGATGA
>CANNRM010000038.1 GCA_947508155.1 Rickettsiales bacterium
AGCGGCATCCCTTGCATCATCATCCGATAAACCATTCAGAAATTCTGAATTCACCATGGTGCCTGAATAATTTATATATGGCAAAGGTTCATCAGTACCAACAACTCGTTTAATGGACAATCCATATTTTGTTGCTAATTCAAAGTCGCGAGCATCATGTGCAGGGCATCCAAATAGTGCTCCAGTTCCATAATCCATTAGAACGAAATTTGCTATATATACTGGAATTTCTATAGAAGAATCAAATGGGTGAGATACCCTTAATCCAGTATCCACTCCTTCTTTCTCTGCCGTTTCAACATCAGCCGCTGCGGTACTTTGATGCTTACATTTATCGATACATGCTTGAATTTCAGAAGTCATTTTCACTTGTGCAATAATAGGGTGATTATAACTAACTGCTATAAAACTTGCGCCAAATAATGTGTCTGGCGAGGTAGTATAAATCGTTATAAATTGATCAGAGTTTTTTAGCTTGAATTTGACCTCCGCACCTTGCGATTTTCCAATCCAATTTTCTTGCATGGTTTTGACACTTTCAGGCCATTCTTTTAGAGACTTCAAATCCTCTAACAATTCTTCGGCATAATCAGTTATTTTCAAAAACCATTGAGTCAGATTTTTTTTCTCAACCAACGCTCCAGAGCGCCATCCACGGCCATCCTCAACCTGCTCATTTGCAAGCACTGTTTGATCAACAGGGTCCCAATTTACGAGTGATTTTTTTTGATATGCAAGACCTTTGTCAAGTAGCTCAAGGAAGAATTTTTGCTCATGTTTGTAATAGTCAGGATCACAGCTAGCAATCTCACGCGACCAATCATATGACAGCCCTAAAGACTTTATTTGAGTCTTCATATGATCTATATTGTCATAGGTCCATTTTGCTGGATGAGTATTGTTTGCAATAGCGGCATTTTCAGCCGGAAGACCAAACGCATCCCAGCCCATAGGATGTAGCACATTATATCCTTTTCGAGACATAAAACGACTAAGAACGTCACCGATTGTGTAATTGCGAAGATGCCCGGCGTGAATCTTACCAGAAGGATATGGCAACATTTCGAGAACGTAATATTTTGGTTTGCTGGATGTATTTTCAACTTGGAATGCTTTGCGCTCTTCCCAGATCTTTTGCCATTTGGTATCTATTGTGATATTGGTCATGTTGTTTCTCCTCAACAAAAACGTCAGTATCGAGTTTGTGAAGAGCGTCCGTCATCCTCGAGTTTGCATAGCAAATCTTGGGGATCTCGTGACCGTGCAAGAAGAGCTTGATCAAGCATTACTTTGCTGTCCTGAGGTCCCCGAGATTTGCTATGCAAACTCGAGGATGACATTGGCTAGAACAAACCCCTCTGACGATAGTATTATTTACTAGATTTACGAATATATAACTGCCTTGCTCTACGCAAAATCTTATCTTCTACATCCATTTGCAGGTTTGAAGGAGCGTTATCCTCAACCCAAATTCCATCTTTTTTCACTCTTTGCTTAAGCTCGGTTTTAATAGACTCAGTAGCTATTGTATCGCCAACAATGGATACTTTAAGCTTTAAACTTCTTTTAGCATCTGTTTTTTCACTATACCAATCAGTCGCAATAACACCAGTGTTTGGATCAGACGAGATAATTGGAGCAAAATCTACAACATCCAGGGCAGCCTGCCACAGATATTGATTGATTTTAGAATTCTCTGTTTTTGTCGCGAGATTTTTCACTCTACCTGGATGGAACACGATACCATCTCCACCTAACACAGACCCAATCTCTTCAGCTCTACGCTCATCTCGTGTTTTTGGATAATCACCAGCCATTGCATATTCTGACACCAATAACATAGACAAGATTACTAGATATAATTTTTTCATAAAAATTTCCTAATTGATTTTTGTTCTCCAAAGAAAATAATAGCAAATACCTCAAATGTCTAGGACTAAATTCTTTGTATCCAAAAAACATTAATTACAACTGATGATAAAGCATAAATTATATTTTAAATCTCTGAATCATACTAATCACAATATATATAGCAATAGATATTACACTAATAGATGGCGATAAAGGCCAATCGTATATTAGGGATAAATTAAATCCACATATGCCAGCAACAACACCTATCAATGCTGCAAATATTATCATTTGTAATGGCGATTTTGCTACAAGTCTTGCTCCTATTGCCGGAATAATCAACAATGTACCAATCAAAAATGCCCCTATCAATTTTATACTAACTGCAATAACAAGCGCCAGCATTAAAAGCAACGCAAATTCTATCAAATTCACCGCGATTTTTGCGCTTTTTGCAATATCTACATCAAGAGACATTATGACTATTGCATTCAAATATTTCCATATCAATATTACCATAAATATCAACATGCCTATTGCTAGAAAAAAACTATGTGGCTCGATAGTAAAAACATCACCAAATAACATAGTATCAAACAATGCCCTCTCATTTAATTTAGATGCTAAAATAATAGAAACAGCAAGAAATAAGCTTGAAACAAGACTTACCACGGCATTTTTGTTCGAATAAAATTTAAGAATAAACACCAAACTCGCAAAAATAATCGCCACAACCATCATGCTAATAATTTGCGGTATATTCAAAAAACAACTAATCACTCCAGAAAAAAGACATGCGTGCACAAGTCCATCATGAAAATAATTATATCTATGCCATAGCATAATACAACCCATTGGAGCAAGTAATGCGCTGATAGTGATTATTGTAAGTAATATTAGTATCATTTTGTATTAATGTTTATGATCGTGGTGATGGCTATAGAAACTAACACCGTCTATACCCTTTATTACAGTATGCGTAGGCATGCCTTTGCAGCAAATATGATGATTAAGGCAAAGCACCTGATCCGAATTTTTCATCACGGTGAATAAATCATGTGATATGATAAAGATTGTTACGCCTAAAGAAAAGCGAATTTTTTCAAGTAGCTTATAAAATTCCTGCTGACCACTTATATCCAATGATTGTGTTGGCTCATCTAGCACTAGAAGTTCCGCGGATTGCAAAATCGCACTTGCGAGCACTAGTCTTTGTCTTTGCCCACCAGACAGGTCAGATATTTCTTTATTTTGAATAGTCTGGAAATTCATAAAATCCAGCAAATCATTTTTTAATACGGATGAATGGTATTCTGGCGCGATATGATTCAAAAAACTCATCGATGTCATAGGCAAATTTGCATTCATCTTAATATTCTGAGGAGAATAAGAGGTTTTAGTAAACAACGTCTCGATAGTTCCATGCATAGGTTTTTCAATACCAAGAAGCAGTTTGGCGATTGTGGTTTTACCCGCACCATTAGGGCCTATAAGAGTGGTAATAGTGCTAGGTTCAAGATCAAAACTCACCTGATCTATTACCATATGCTTACCATATGAATGCGATACATTATTGAAAGCTGCTATGTGTTTTTTCATATTAAAATAAAACAAAATGATTCGCCATCCCCGAACCAATCAAAAAGATTCGAAGATGACATAGTATCTATTATGATACGGTATAATACCGAATCACAGATTAAATTATACTAGGAGCTAGGCGCGAAGCTTATACTTAATAAGTGAGCGCCGAAGCAACAACGTAGAATTAATCTGAGTTCGGCATGAAATACCATGGATCAGAATTAGGTAATACTAGGCGCGAGGAGCGAAGGCTACACTTAGTAGCTGAGCCGACGAGTAACGACGTAGTACCAATTCTGATCCATGGTATTATTTTACGATTTGCCAGGTCCCATCAGGCTGCCTACAAGCTTTGCCGTAGGCTTTTTCTTGTTTGCCACCAATATTAACTGTTTGATTATATTCACGACAATAACGACCATCATCTAATTTATATGTTTTAGTTGGCGTTATAGTGCCAGAATTACCGCTATCTGGATTGTTCCACTCTACTTGACTTCCTGAAGGAGTAGACTCCAGAGCCTTTTGCGAAGTACGCTCTGCCATCATTTTATCATGTTCGTCTAAACTTTTTCCTATAGAACTACCAATGAACCCACCAGCAACAGCGCCAAGACCTGCCGCCACCAGTTGCCCCGTACCCTTACCAAATTGCGCCCCTAATAGACCACCAGCTAAAGCACCAATACCAGTACCAGCAGCTTGTTTATGACCCGTGCACGAAGTTAGCATGGCACAAGCCACACACATCACCACTATATTCTTCAACTTATTCTTTATCACAACAACTCCTTTTGCTTTTTAAGTAAGTTCATAATAGACTATACTCCAAGAGAATGGAAATAAATTTTTATGTCTTATTATTCAACTGACAAATCTAAGCTATTAAAAAGAGCGCAATACTTATCAGTTATCACAGCAACTCTCATATGTATAATTAAAGCATATAGCTGGATTGCGACTGAATCAGTTGCAGTATTTGCATCCCTAATAGATTCTTTGTTAGATGTAACATCATCTTTTATCAACATGTTAGCACTAAGGCTAGCACTCGTCCCACCCGATCATAACCATAGATTCGGACACAACAAGGTCGAGGATTTAGCGGTTTTTGGTCAATCAATATTTATTACTCTATCTGGTTTATTTGCTCTATATTCTGCGAGTAGACATATGCTATATGCTGAAAAAATAGAGCAATCTGGCGCAGGTATCATTGCTATGCTTATATGTTGCGCTCTAACTATAGCTCTTGTTTTATACCAATCTTTCGTAATACGCCAAACGCATTCACACATTATTAAAGCGGATAAATTGCATTATACTTCCGACCTACTCACAAACATGCTCGTTATTCTCTCATTATATTTCAGCGACATGTTTATAGCAATCGACGCAATATTAGGTATGGTTATTGCTTGTTACGTAATATATGGATCATATGGACTATTAACCAAAGCCCTTAAAAATCTGGTGGACGAGGAATTTTCCGATTCAGAAAGGCAAAAAATAATAGATATAGTATCCAAATATGATGACGTGTTAGGCATACATGAAATGAAAACAAGATATGCCGGCAATAAACCATTCATTCAATTTCATCTAGAATTGGATGGTGCAATGAGTTTAAATAAAGCACATGAGATTAGTGACAAAATTATGACAGATATATTAGAAGAGTTTGAGGGCGCAGAAGTAACGGTGCATCAAGACCCCGCAGGACTTGAACATGACAATCCATACACAGAACTACTGAGAAATAAATGATAAATTTTGCACGACAACATATGATTACAGCGCTCGAACATGCATTATATGCACAGGTAAGCGGAGAAGTTCCAGTAGGCGCAGTGATTGTGCAAAGGAGTTCTGGACAAATCATATCATCTGGTTATAATCAGGTTGAGACGGATAATAATCCACTGAGACATGCCGAGATTATCGCAATAGAAATGGCCTGCAGGGAGCTAAAATCTAAAAATCTTAGCGAGTGTGATTTGTATGTAACTCTTGAACCATGTGCTATGTGTAGCGCAGCTATTTCTTACTCTCGTATAGGAAGGCTGTTTTATGGCGCAGCAGATGTGAAACAGGGTGCCGTGGAGAATGGAGGTCGATTCTTTACACAAAAAACATGCATGCACAGACCAGAAGTCTATGAAGGGATTATGGCGGAAGAATCAAGCGGGTTGATTCGAACTTTTTTTGAACGTTTAAGACACTAAAGGGAGTAAAGTTATGTTATTTGTAATTGGAATAATCGTAGTAATTGGATCTATCACAGCCAGTTATATATCCGAAGGCGGTAATCTTATGCTTCTTTGGCAACCAGCCGAGATTGGCATTATTGTTGGCGTAGGGATTGGGTCAACACTCATATCAACAGCCAAACATAACATAGGCTACGCTGTTAGGGCTTTAGGAAACTTGTTCAAAGGAGTGCCTTATCAAAAAGAAGATTATCTTGAACTATTGTTGTTTTTCTTCAATGCAACAAGAATCATGAAAATCAAAGGTCTTGTGGCAATAGAAAACCATATCGAACACCCCGAAGGAAGCGAACTTTTTAAAGTTTCTCCATCCCTTATCAACAATATTGCAATATTAGAATTTCTACGCAGCAATATCAGACTTATCATCATGGGTGTCGATCAACCACACCAAATGGACCAAATTATGGATCATGAAATTGACATAG
>CANNRM010000039.1 GCA_947508155.1 Rickettsiales bacterium
AAAGATGTGCGTGTTGGCGATGTCGTTTTCCTGCAGCGCGCAGGTGACGTTATTCCGCAGGTTCTTGGTGTAGATTTATCGAAACGCGTTACTTCAGAAAACTTCGTTTTTCCTACTCATTGTCCATCCTGCTCAGAGCCTGTTTTTGTTTATGAGGACGAAGCGATTGTGCGTTGTGAAAATGGTCTCACATGCCCTGCTCAAGTATATGAACGACTTGTGCATTTTGTTAGTCGTGGTGCTTTGAATATGGATGGACTCGGCAAGCAGCAAATCGCCTTTTTGCTAGAGGAAAAGCTGATTTCTGACCCGGTGAGTATTTTCTCATTTTTGACGCCTGCAGTTGAGAGTTATTTATCGACTTGCAATGGTTGGGGTGAGAAGTCTGTCCAGAATTTGAAGGAGACAATTTCTGCATCTCGGAGCATAGCGCTTTCGAAATTTATTTATGCGTTGGGGATTCGGCATATTGGAGAGTCTAATGCTAGGCTTTTGGCTGAGGATGTTGTTACTTCTAAGGCCTTCCTTGAGTTTTTGTGTGAGATTCGAAATGGTTCACAGGAGACAATCGAGCGGTTAAATAATCTGCCAGGTATTGGTGAAAAGATCATAGAAATGATTCGAGAATTTTGTTTGTTAGAGCATAATTTGGATCTGGTATCGAAGCTTATTGAGATCCTTGAGATTGAGGATTGTGTTGCCGTAAATATAGATTCTGCTATTTCTGGAAAGATAGTTGTTTTTACTGGAACGCTGGAATCTATGTCTCGCCCTGAAGCGAAAGAAATGGCTGAGAAATTGGGTTGCAAGGTCGCAGCTGCGGTGTCTAAGAATGTGGATTTTGTCGTGGCAGGTAGCGATGCAGGATCGAAGCTGAAGAAGGCTGCGGAGCTAGGGGTTAGGGTTATGACTGAAGCAGAGTGGCTTACCAATATCCGAAATTAGCTATACAAAAGGAATTCTTCATGGTCGCTCTGTCCTCACGTACCAAAGTGTACGCTCCGGGAGATCGCCATTCGAATTACATTTGTATAGCTAATTTGGGACTTGGTAAGGGTGATGTAAAACGATAAGTAAAAATATATTGTTAAGGTAAAAAAGCCCAAATTTGTCCGTACAAATGCAATTTGAATGACGACCTTCCGCAGCGTATGCTTATACGTGAGACAAGGTCGTGCATGATAAATTGCTTTTGTACGGCTAATTTCGGCTTTTTATTTTGAATTTTTGAGTGCAGCGCCAAGTATATCACCTAGGCTTGCTCCACTATCAGCAGAACCATATTCTTTGATAGCTTTTTCTCTTTCGTCCATTTCAAGTGCTTTAACTGATAAATTCACTAAATTCTTCTGCTTACTTACAGAAAGAACTTTCGCGTCGAATCTATCATCAATAGCAAATTTATCTGGTTTTTGACCAGATTTTTCAGAAGATAAATCTGTCTTTTTAACGAAGCCAGTAGAACCATCTGCAAGAGTAACGGTAATACCGTCTGCATCTGTGCTAGCTACTGTACATGTATAGACATCACCTTTTTTGTAAGAAGAAAGTCCAGAGGCATCTTCGCTAGATGCAGAAGATGTATGTGCTTCATAATCATCTGAACCGCCGTTAAGTTGCTTAATACCAAGGCTTACTTTCTCTTTTTCAGTGTCAATCGCAAGAACTTTACACTCTACAATATCACCTTTTGTATATTGCTTCAAAGCATCAGGACCGCTCATGTCTTTTGCGATGTCGCTATCTCTTACCATGCCATCGATATCGCCACCAATTGCAACAAACATGCCGAAGTCAGCTATATTACGGATTTCTCCCTTAATAACGCTACCAACTGGGTGCTCTGCAGCAAATTGATTCCAAGGATTATCGATACATTGTTTGATACTCAAAGAAATACGGTGTTTGTCGATATCAACTTCAAGAACTTTACATTGTACTTCTTGACCAACAGATAGAAGTTTTTTAGGATTTTGGTTTGTTTTAGCCCAGCTAATTTCTGAGTAATATACCAATCCTTCTACTTCTTCGCCATCAAGTTGTACGAATGCGCCGTAATCAGCGAAATCTACGACTTTGCCTTTTACAACTGTTCCAACTGGATATTTCGCGTCATAATCTTTCCATGGATTAGCTTCAAGTTGCTTCATACCCAAAGAAATACGCTTCTTCTCATCGTTATATTTAATAACCATAACGTTGATTTTTTGACCAACATGAAGTACTTCAGATGGGTGATTGATTCTGTTCCAAGAAATATCGATAAGGTGAAGGAGTCCGTCACACATACCAAGATCAATAAATGCTCCGTAATTTACGATATTTTTTACGATACCTTCAAGAACCATACCTTCCTTCATTGTTGAAAGCATTTCATCGCGAGCTTCAGAGCGTGATTCTTCTAGAATCGCACGTCTTGAAACAACGATATTACCAAGCTTTCTGTCCATTTTCAAAATTTGGAATGGCTGAACGATATTCATCAATGGTTCGATATCTTTAATCGGGCGAACATCAACCTGGCTACCAGGTAAGAATGCTACAACACCAGATACATCTACTGTGAAACCACCTTTTACGCGACCAAAAATCACACCATCAACAAGATCACCATTCAAGTGAGATGCTTCAAGTTTCATCCATGATTCTTCTCTCATCGCTTTTTCACGGCTCAGTATTGTACCGCCATGTCTGCTTTCCAATTTATCTACAAACACATCTACTAAATCACCAACGGATGGTAGGTTGTGTCTAAATTCACTAACAGCAATACGTCCTTCATTTTTCAAACCAACATCGATAACTACAACTTCGCTACCAACATTAATTACTCTACCCTTAACTACAGTGCCTTCTTTAATATTGATTGCAACTGTGTCTAATAGATTTTGGAAATCCTCTGTATTTGCAAATTCCTCTGCAACGGATGGGACGAATCTTGCTTTAATCTTCATACTCATATTTTTACCTTATTTGCTTGCATACCCAGGCTAGCGACTTGTTTAGAGGTTGATTATGGTTATTACCTGTGTTTTGGGTAGTAAAGACAGAAATCGATAGTAGCGTCATTGCGAGGAGGACAAAGTCCGACGTGGCAAATCTCCCTATTATTAAAGTGAGATTGCCACGTCGTGCTACGCACTCCTCGCAATGACGCTACCATCGATTATCTGAGTTATAAAACACTGGTAATAGCCATTTTAAACGTGCTGAGTATAACAGGATCGCACAAAATGTCCACACTATCTTTGTATTTCCGCAACAAACCCTGTTATTTAGGGCATATAGAGCAGTTTTTTTTGCATGCGATATAATTAATTGTTAAGATTGGAGTGTGTTGTTAATTAAATGGACATGTTATGTATAACCGCAATAAATTCTTAAAAAATATTCTAACCACAGCATCCACTCTTGCAATTGCTATAGGTGCTAGTGAAGAAGCTATGGCGGCTACAGTAAGAAATGTTTCCGGTGGTGATGCACGCATAGCTACTGCTCAGGGTATGGAAGGGCCTTTTAATAGTGGAGATTCTTTAGAATATGTTAATGCTGGTCCGATCAGTGTAAGTATAGACGCATCAGTAGCTGTAGCGGGAATTAACTTTTATTTAACGTCTGATCTTGGTCCAATCACTGTGTCGTCTAATGGAGCATCATTAGGTTCGGTTGCTTCATCACAAGGAGGTGGTAATGTAGCGCCACTCAATATAAATGATGGGCTCTCTTTGTCGTTAACAGGCACGTCTACGCCCACTTCTCGGCAAGGACAATCACTTGGTGCAAATGATTATTCTGGCCTTGGTGCGGTAACACTAGGCAACACAACAGGTGGCGCCGCTGGCACGGCCCTAAGCATTACTGCAACAGGCCCTGTAACATTCACCAATACATTTAATTCTTATACAGGCACCACTGCAAATTTTCCTACCTTAAATATCAGTGGTGCAAACCACATATTCAATGGAGCAATAGGTGGTACATCAAAATTAGGCGCTATAAATATTACTGATGCACATACTGTAAAATTCGGTGCCAATGTTACTGCTACTAGCGTGAATCTTAATAATGCATCCGCTCAAGTAACACTAGGTGGTGGTACAATGACATCTAGCATCTACGCTAATGCAGATTTGACATCCACATCCGTGAATGTCGACGGAGCAAATGTAACGCTTGTAGGAAGTATAGGGGATGCTACTCATCGTATCACCGCATTGAAGTTTGTTACAGACAATACTATTACCATAGATGGGGCTGATAGACATATATATGCGTATGTGGTGCCTCAGACTAATGGTGCAGGAACGCTAAAACTCGCAAATGGCCAAACAACATTGCACCTAAATGTTGGAACGTATGATGGCAGCATGGTTCCACAGAAAGCACTAAGTGCCATTAACTTAAATGGTCAAACGCTTGTAATAGATTCTGGTATAGGAAATTTTTATGTTGCCGGGCAGATTACAACCACTGACAGTGGTACCGGACATCTTACAACTCAAGGAGCAAATACTGTACGTCTGTTTAATGATATAGGTAACGGCACAGCAATAAATACAATCAATGCAAATGCAAATACAATATTATATAGTGGAGTAGTGAGGGCATCTGCAATTAACATTGCATCTGGCAAAACACTTACTATCGACTCAACAAGCGGAACAAGAAACATTACTGGTTCAATATATGGAGCTGGAACTCCTAACGTAGGGAATTTGTTATTACAAGGAACTCATAACATTACTATTAATAATGCTATCGGAAATGTAAACCCTCTTTCTGGTGTTGCAGTTACAAATTCTGCGGATAGTGTGGTTACTTTTTCTGGTGACGTAACGACGAATGTTAATGTCGATGCTAGCGTAGCTGGTGCTGCAATAAATTTTAATGGCAAGATTAATGCAGCCTCAATTTTGACAGGAGCGGGTGCCGTGACATTCCATGGCGATGTTAATGCAACCTCAATTTTGACAGGATCGGGTGGAGTGACATTTCACACCAACAGCGTCACAAGCAATATCGCTATGACCAACACCGCGTCTGCACTAACATTCACTGACACTTCGCTAACAGGTAATATTACGAATAGTTCTGGCGGAGTAAACAGCACCGTCATCAATATCTCCGGCGCAAATTTTTCTATTGCTGGTAGCATAGGAGGATCGGGGAATGGTGGCATTTCCGCTATAAAATTCATCTCGGATCATTCACTAACAATCGATGTAAGCGCAGCATCGCGTAATATATATGCTCCTATAATCAACAATGTTACAGGATCACCCACTTCCGGAAGTGGCAGTATCGAAGTATTTGGAACCTCTAATCGCACCATGACCTTCTTCAACCAAATCGGTACGCCAGATGCGCCTATTAAAGTCATTAGACTTTATGAAAATGGACCTGCTGTAATATTCAACAACAAAGTATATGCAACCACAACAAATGTCTGCACAGCATCTGCAACTTTTGCAAATGATGTTATAGGTGACCTCGTGTTAGATAATGCCAATGCAGGTATCACTATCAATACTAATGCTGATATTACAGGATCAATTACAAACTTACGTAACGATTGTGGAACAGTAACATAATTTAGCATAGAAGCTGGGAATGAAGTTACACTTGAAGGCGCTATAGTTATCAACGCTACTTTCGTATCAACCAACCAAGTTGTGCTTGATCTATCGGGAACTACAGTTAATTATGAAGATATTACATCACTGACATTTAATGTTTCAGGAGGAACACCAATGGCGAATGATACTATCGTCATGATCAAAGGTCTTTCAAATGCTATTACACCAAGTTTAACAGTGGGCACGCTCTGGAAAGCTTCAAGCGCACCAGGAACGCTCGTTTATAATCCCACCGTGTCATCATCACCAACTATTGTGGTAGCACCTACTATACCTACGGGATCAGGCTTTGCACCAGTTGGCGCGACATCTGAGAATATATCTGCAGCAATGCCGGTTCTCAGCAATCGCGGGGTAAAATTTAATAATGAATGCCAATTAAGCGCTAAATCTCCCACACATCAAAAAGAG
>CANNRM010000040.1 GCA_947508155.1 Rickettsiales bacterium
CTTGCTATCTCATTGCTAGTCATATTAAACCGTCTCACTTTTTGATTCGTCATAATTTCTTCTAATATTAATGTTTTAATCACATGAATATTATCTTCTATTATGACCCTTACTCATACTCAAAAAGGGGACATTTCTAAATTAGACCTCTTGCATAACTAATTGAATTGATTAATATAGTAGAAAATTTATGGAGAATTTCTACTATGAGATATGAATCACTAAGGGATTTTAGAGACGAAGAATTTAGGAGGCTTACAGGAGTTAAAAGGGCAACCTTTCAAAAGATGATAGAGATTTTGTCCGAAGCAGAATTTAATGAAAGTATCAAAGGTGGTCCGCGTCATATACTGAAGGTAGAAGATAGGTTACTAATGGCTTTAGAATACATTAGAGAGTACCGAACTTATTTTCACGTAGCGAGCGGTTATGGTATATCTGAAAGTGCTTGTTATAGAAATATCAAATGGATAGAAGATACGCTTATAAAGCGTCCAGATTTTGCTTTACCTGGTCGTAAAGCCTTACTCAAAAGCGATGTAGAGTATGAGGTAGTTTTGATTGATGCTTCGGAAAGTCCTATAGAACGCCCAAAAAAAGACAAAAACATTTCTACTCAGGTAAGAAAAAAAGACATACATTAAAAACACAAATCGTTGTAGATAAAAAAGATAGACGTGTTATATGTACGTCATTTGCGAATGGCAAGAAACATGATTTTAGGCTTTTTAAGGAATCTAAAACGCGTATACATACTAAGATCAAAATCCTTACAGATACTGGATATAAGGGCATAGACAAGATACATGCAAATGCAGAATTACCTAAAAAGCGTAGCAAGAAAAATCCTTTGACAAAAGAGGACAAAAAGAAAAATAGAGATTTATCGAGTCAGCGTGTAGTAAATGAAAATGTGATTGGTTCCCTAAAGCGTTTCAAAATTATCTCTGATAAATATAGAAATAGGCGTAAAAGGTTTGGATTAAGATTTAACTTAATAGCTGGAATTTATAATTGGGAAATAAATAATTAGAGTTATGCAAGAAGTCTAATGATACTGGTAAAGATCATTTGCAAGAAGAAATAGGTGATTTGTTGCATACGGCTATATCACTTTGCATGTTTGCTGGCTTTGACGTAAATGAGACTCTTGAGAAGAGTGCGAAGAAATTGAGCGCTAGAATAAATGCTTTGAAAAAAATTGCAAAACTCAAGGGGCATGATTCTTTGAAAGGACAGAGCATTGAATATATGTTGGAATTATGGCGCGAAGCTAAGAAAGTATAATCATATTATTTAACTGGGCCCCCGCCTGCGCGGGGGTGACAAGGGAAGATGAAGATTACTTCTTGATTGATTTAGGTGCTGGTAAATCATAATGAGGAGGAATTTCCAGCGGCTGTTGTTTTTCAACTACATATTCATTAGGTCCCGTAGTTACTATACCTAATTTTTGTTTCATTTTTGTACTGCAACCGCTTAATAGTAATGTTGCTGCGATAATAAAAATATATTTTTGCATTATTGAACTCCCTTAGTTATCGTTTTTTCTGCATCTAGCTGTATGATTTTGTCAACTTCATCATTAATAACTGCATTTAATTTTGCATCAGCCATTGCTTTCTGGGAAGCAGCATACTCTTCTTCTTTTGCTTTTGCAATCTCTTTTGCTTCTTTGTTATGTGCATATAATACAACAATAACTCCAAAAAATATGAATACATCAGCCAAATTAAAGGCTGGAAAGCCATATTTTCCAGCGTGAAAATAAATAAAATCAAAAACCGCTCCATGTATGAATCTATCTACTAAATTCCCCAGAGCGCCTCCCACAATTAAGCAATATCCAGTGTAATATCTGTAGCTACGGGCTGTGAAAACTAAGCGCCATAGATATAATGTAATAATGCTGTTTAGGCCAATAAACACATAATTTGCATATGTATGATTATCGCTGAACATGCCGAAGCTAATGCCATAATTCCAGCTATATACTAAATTAAAAAAACTTGTTATTTCCGAATAATATCCTTGTTGCCCAAGTAAAAAAGTTCTAGCAAAATATTTTATGGCTTGATCGGCTATAACATACTTGCCGATGCTGATTGTGCTGAATAATAATATCAGGAATAGTTTTTTTATTGGTTGCGGTACTACGATTGATGACATAAGGTTTTGATATTGGATTTTAGATTATGATAAACTATATTTTGACTTTTAGAAAGAAATTGTGTATAAAAACGGCATAATGCTCAATTTATTTTTATTGAGTGATACCAATGTTGGTGAGATATCCGTCGCCCCCGATCTGGCTTCGCTAAGAAGCTGTGCCAAGACCGAGGATGACGGATTCTATGTAATTGGTATTTAAAATTGTGCCCCTGTGGTGAAATGGTAGACGCGGCAGACTCAAAATCTGCTACCTGCAAGGGTGTGCTGGTTCAAGTCCGGCCAGGGGCACCATCAATTTCATCAATATCTAATTATCCTTTTACAAATTCTTTTTACCCGTATATAATTCCTTCATATAAACAAAATGCGGAAAATATCTTATGAAACTTAAATTAATACTTACTTTAGGCGCTGTGCTGTTAATGATCACGGGCTGTAAAAATAAAAAGAACGATGATGAAACAGTTTTGCCAGCTGCGCTTGTCTATAATACTGGAAAAGAATATCTTGAAAGAGGTGATTATAAAAAGGCAGCTGAAGAATTTGAAAAGATCTATTACCAGCATCCAGGTGCATCCATTACTCCTCAAGCTGAATTGATGGAATCTTATACTTTGTTCCTATCTGGTCGTTATGAAGATGCTGTTGATGTGCTGAATATTTTCATCAATATCCACCCTATGCATGAGGATATAGCATATGCTTATTATTTGCGTGGTCTTTCTGAATATATGCAAATTTCTAGATCAGAGCTAGATCAATCCATTACAGAGCGCACCCAGAAAGCATTTAATGAGTTAATTACTCGTTTCCCAAATACAAAATATGCTGTTGATGCAAAACTTAAAATGGATCTGATACAGGATCATTTGGCGGGTAATGAGATGTATACAGGGCGTTATTATTTGATCATATATAACCCAATTGCTGCGATTGGTAGGTTCCAGGATGTTCTGAAAAATTATGGTACTACATCACATGTTCCTGAAGCTTTGTATAGAATGACAGAAGCTTATATGATGCTTGGTATTAAAGATGAAGCAATAAAATATGCATCTGTTCTAGGTCATAATCATAATGATAGCAAATGGTACAAAAGGGCTTATAAATTAGTGAAGTAGGGTTCTGTCGTCCCCGCGCAGGCGGGGATCCAGGATTCATATTACTAGATTCCCACTTTCGCGGGAATGACACTGCAATAATGAAAAAATATGCTACTTAGCTTACAAATAAAAAATTTCATTCTGATAGATTTTGTAAGTCTCGACTTTCAAAAAGGTTTCTACGTTATCACAGGGGAAACAGGCGCAGGTAAGTCTGTTCTTCTAGATGCTTTACTCTTCGTTCTTGGCGAAAAATTTGACCTCGATCCAGTAAAATCCGGCGCAGAAATGGCATCTGTTATTGCTGAATTTTCATCTAATCCCATACTTACGACAATCCTTGCTGAACATGGCATTGATGCCCAAGAAATGTTGATTATAAAACGCCAGCAATATCCAGGTGGTAAGAAAAAATTCTTCATTAATGATGAACCAGTCACGGCAAAGCTTTTAAATATTGTTGCTGATGAGCTATTAGAAATGCACGGCCAGCATTCGCATAGTGTGCTGCTTGATCAGAGTAAACATATCGAGATTATTGATCAATTTGGTAATTTAAGCGAAGCAGTATCTGACGTAGCACAAAAATTTTCTGCTTGGCAAAAGCTAGAGCGTGATATATTGGAGCTTCAAAATAACCGTGATTCTGTACTGCGTGAGATTGATTTTCTCAATTTTGCAGTAACAGAACTCGCCGATAAAGTACCTTATGTTGGCGAAGAAACTGAGCTTGCGGATTTGCGAATTGAACTTCAAAATTCCTCAAAAGACCAAGAACTATTGCAAAATGTCAGCAATACAATGGATCGTTCGAATATTCTTTCAAATATTGGATCATTGCAACGTCTTATCGAGCGTCATTCCAAGGGTGGTAGTTTTCAAAAGGTGCTAGAGAATTTGGTCTCAGCTTATTCCTATATGGAAGAGGCGGAGAATGAGGTTGCAAAACTTGCGCAGAATAGCGAGAAGGGTAATTTGGACGAAGTTGAGACAAGGCTGTTTGAAGTTAGAGCCTTGGCTAGAAAATATAATATCAGTGCTGATGAACTACCTGCTTATTATGAGAAATCTCAGTTGGACCTACAAACATTAGAATCTCGGATTGAGAATTTAGAAGATTTGCAAGGTCAAATGGCTGCGCTGAAAAAGACTTACATTGAAGCTTCACAGGCGCTTTCTGATATGCGCAAAAAAGCTGCACAATTGCTTGAGACGAGGATTCAGGAGGAGCTTACGCCGCTTAGAATGGCTGGATGTAAATGGATGGTGGAATTTACTGAAAAAGATGAAAAGAGCTACACATCAAACGGCATGGATATCGTGCGTTTTACAGCCGCAACAAACCCAGGTATGCCATCTGGCCCGATTGATAAGATTGCATCAGGTGGGGAGCTTGCAAGGCTTATGTTGGCTGTGAAAGTGGCCTTGTTTGACAAATTTTCAAAACCTACAATCATTTTTGATGAAATAGATACTGGTATCGGTGGCAGCGTTGCAGATGCGATTGGGGATAGGCTGAAAGCGTTGAGCGAAGTTGCTCAAGTGATAGTTATCACACACCAGCCGCAGGTGGTTGCTAAGTCGAATTTCCACATATTGGTGGAGAAGAAGATTGGTGATGGAAAGACTTCTAGTTCAGCGCGTATGTTAGATGTAGAAGGGAAGAAGGGTGAGATAGCGCGGATGTTGTCCGGGAAGAGTGTGACGAGTGGGGCGATTGCGGCTGCGGAAGAATTGATGGGCGCTAATACTTCCCATTTTTGATTCCCACGTTGTCGAACTTCGACCCTTCGGTGCGCACGTATTAAGTATACGTTTGCGCTCCGAGGGGTCTCGTTCTCCTAGTGGATAATCTAAAACTGGAAAGTATTATGTCTCGTATTTAATTGATATAATAGAAAAACATATGACAAGTTACATGGAAGAATTATTGGGGGTAAAATTTGGTAGAAGCCATATTCCTGGCGTAACAGCTAAAGAAAAAAATATTATTTATGTACAAGATTGCTTAGATGGTGATTTGTTTGACATACTAGATGAATCCATAAAAATTACACATGCAAAAGATGGAGCTATGATAGAGGAAGCTTGTCGTATAAAAATGCCAGACGGATCTATATTTCACGCATTTCGCTGCGCTGGTGATTATAAAGGATGGTTTAAAGATATAAAATCATGCGCACAAACACTAGGATTACTGACAGCTACTATTCAATGCAATAATATGCTAAAAAATGCATTTGTAGGGTTAATAAATTTCATGCCAGATAATATCGGTACAAAATTAATAAGCTACGTAACTACTAATATTACAGATTACACCTTCGTACTTTCCAATGGTATATCATTCAAGCTTTCTGAGTGCAAAGTAGCAGATGATATGGCACATGGAATGACTCCAATTAGAATGAGAGATGTAACACGTTCTGCCAAACAGGAAAGAAAGCAACAAATTTTAGTGCATTTAGAGCATCTAGAAATGGCTGCTAATGACATGCTTACAGGTCTTGACAAAGAATTTGTACTAGAGGCTTTGTTGAAATACCGTTCTTTATTTACAAAAATTCACAAGAAAGGCCAATATTTCGAAGATATAATACGTAAGGTGCTCAAAAAGCACAAAGCAAAAGAAACCAAAAATATCAAAGATTATATAGACACCGCAACTGAAATAATGATGTGCGCAAAAATAATCCATAC
>CANNRM010000041.1 GCA_947508155.1 Rickettsiales bacterium
AGAGCAGGAAATAGTAAAGCCTGAATTATCCGCAAGCGATCCATATGCTAGAGTTGTGGATACATTTGGCGGAAAGAATAATCTAGGTATGGCCACTGCCGTTATATTTGCTTTAATAGTAGGAACGTGGTTTTATATGCTCGGAATTCATAAAAATGATGATGGCGGTTTGGTGCAGAATCTAGAAAATTTAGAGCCTGTGAATTACATGCTGAATATGCAGGAGCCACGGAAAGATATAGAAGATTTGACGCAGGTGGATTTTAAATTACCCAATAATGAGAGTAGTTCAGATGGACTTAATGACACAAATAATTAATAATCTTCAAAATCTGGATAAGAGTTTGGATGAGCTTTTGAGAGAGAAAAATACATTGCAAAATGATATTCAATCGCTTAAAACAGAGAATGCAGATTTGAAGAAACGAATGCAAATCATCCATTCTGAAATGGAAGTATATATTAAAGAACTCAAAGAAATTAGAGCATATTATGTCAGTAGTAACGATAACGCTTAACGGCAAGCATTTTCAAATTGGATGCAATGATGGAGAGGAATCTCTGTTGCAATCAGCTGCGGAGAAATTGCAGCACCGCATAGAAGAGATGCGTGAGGCGAGCCCTAAGGCTACGACGGAGATGTTGTTGATTTTTTGTGCACTTGCATTGCAGGACGAAAATACGGAACTTCGTACAAAGCTTGATAGTAGCGGCTATAGCGATGATGAGAAGATTGCGGATACGCTCAGCACTATTGCTAATTATTTGGATGAATTGGCGAAGAAGATTACGAAATAGAGGAGTGGTTATTTGAGCCAACGTCATCCTCAGGCGTACGCAGTACGTCCCGGGGATCTTGTGACAGAGGAGAGATGCCCGATCGAACTTTCCTCCGCCGTCCTGAGGTCCCCGAGATTTGCTATGCAAACTCGAGGATGACGTTGGCTCGAGCGACCATTTCGCATAATCCCCTTGCTATTTCCCTTCACACCTGATATTATCCACTCAAGCTGCTCGGCGCGTTTTTGGTGAATTTATTGTCCCGAGACTATAATTACTCTTTAGGGAGCTGTCCCTGTTTTGACCGTGGTCTAAGCATATGGCGCCCACCTTTACATAAGGTCTACGTACGGATCTTTCTTCCAGACGGCCAGAGCGGTGGTTCGAATATTCTTAACTTGAGTTTGATATAAGATTTGGCAAAATGCACTCCAAGCGTTATGCCGAAACCTATTCCAAGCTCGGGTGATACGTAATACCATTTCCTGAAAAACCGTACATAAGCGATTTTTGAGGACTCGCCTTTGCGCGCATATTAAGTATATGTTTACGCAGGCTTCACCTTTAAATCATTTATGTCCAATTTAATTTGAGGAATGGCATAACCTCA
This sequence comes from Rickettsiales bacterium, assembly GCA_947508155.1. Classification (GTDB taxonomy): domain Bacteria; phylum Pseudomonadota; class Alphaproteobacteria; order Rickettsiales; family Rickettsiaceae; genus CANNRM01. The sequence goes on from CANNRM010000041.1 coordinate 1,391, forward strand.
GAAACAGAGTGAACGTGCAAAAAGTTACTTAATTTTGACATATCATAAATATATCTTGTTTTTCCTTGTTTAATGGTTTAGATTGTTCAATCAATTATAAACAGAGGATAATCATGACAATCGAAACAACAAATAATCAAAATGATAGCAATAGTGCTAATAATGTACAAGATACAACATCTATAACATTTGGTGGTAATGAGCAACTATTCAATCATCATGATTCTCAAGAAAATTTAGTCAATGATAGCATGGAGCAGAGCGAATGCTCATGCAGTGATCTTTTGGTATATCCACTTTTATGTCTTGGTTGGTTGTTGCATTTGTGTGATTAGTGCTTTCAAATACCTTGATCATTTTATTTAAATGTCCTACATTATACCATGTCAAATATAGAGGGTGTGATGGAGCGGCGTGTAAAAGACAAAAAAGGCTTTCATCGAGATATGGCTGATAATGACTCCGATTATGGGTCTATAGAAGAAGGTAATGGTTGGTGGCGCTGGTTTACACAACTATTTGGATGTTGTTCTTCGCATGATGATTATCTAGAATTATGAGGATGCTATGACTAAAGAAAACGTGCCTGGTTGGGTTGTAGTAGAACATGCAGATATTACAAATGATGAAGTAGGGTTTGATTATCCGCCTTTACAATCTGTTGCATTATTAGAGGATCATGATGATGGGTTATTGGTGGAATGTCTTAACTCGTGTCTAGGATGCTTTTGCTCTTGCTTTTATAGCTCTGAGTGATATGTTTATTATTCTGATATATTAATAGGAATCAAAGAATGTTATCAAAAATACTTACATCAATCTGCTGTTTATTAGCGCTTACATCTTGTGGTCAAGATACAAATCTTGCTGACAAAGATACTATAATTGTCGCTACATCTGCTGACAACCCTCCTTATGAATATATTCAAGATGGTAAAGTAGTGGGGCTTGATATTGATGCTATCAATGCTATAGGTAAAGAATTAGGCAAAAAAATTGTAGTAAAAAACCTTGATTTTCCTGCCTTGTTGCCATCTCTTGCCACTAATAATGTGGATTTAATTATTGCTGGTTTGACGATGACTGAAGATAGAAAGCTTCATGTTGATTTTTCTGATGGATATTCATCCACGGCAATGGCTGTGATGTTTAAAAAGGCTGATAATTTTAAATCATTAGATGGCTTACATGATAAAGTTATAGGAGTTCAATCTGGCACAACATGGGAAGCTTACGCGAAAGATCTTTTGTTGAAATTCCCGGATATTAGAATTAAGTCTCTTGCAAATAACCTCGTGCTTGTAGAAGAATTAAAAGCTAGCAATGTTGATGCTGTTATAATGGAAGAGATGCAGGTTCAAAAGTTTGAACAAAATGTTGAGAATATGGCGAGTTTTTCTATTGTGGATACAAAGGGAGAATTTGCTATTGCGCTTCCTAAGGGTTCAGAATTAACTGCGCTAATTAATGGCGCTATTAAGAAGCTGAAAGAATCTGGGGAATTGAAGGAAATCAAAGAAAAGTGGATGAAATAACGGTAACCGTTCGTCCGTATAGCGTCAACCGTTGTTCACGCGTATAGCGTCATCCCCGTGCAGGCGGGGATCCAGTTGATACAATACTTTCAGCTATATTTTATAAAAAATATAGGGCTCTTCTAAAAAACGAGTGGGTAAACAAAATTATATCGCTATAAATGCATCTGATGTAATATGCGACAATATTGTTGAATATTACCCTGGATTATTATGGAACTAGAGACGTTATTTACGGAGGCATTGGGCATCAAATTGCCGTGGATAATTACTGCATTGGATTTTGATTCAGCAGAGCGTAGACTTAATATAAATGTGGATTTTGAACGAGGCGCTACTTTTGAATACGAAGATCCAGAAACTCTAGAGAAAGGTCGGTACAAGGTGTATGATACGGTATATAAAAGCTGGAGGCACCTAAATTTTTTTGAACATGAATGCTATATAAATGCAAGGACTCCACGAATAAAACCCCCAACTGGTGGAGTCAAACTTATTATGCCACCGTGGAGTGGCTTTGTAAAAGGCTTTACACTTCTTTTTGAAGCCCTTGTTATGCGATTATGCACAAACATGCCAGTAAGTCAGGCTAGCAAGATACTTAATGTATCTGACCATAGGCTTTGGAGAGTGCTTGAATGCTACGTTTTTAAGGCAATGCATGATGCTGATTACAGCGAAATGAAAGCAGTTGGCATGGATGAAACATCCTTGAAAAAAGGTCATAACTACATCACATTATTTGTGGATATGGCGAAGAAAAAAACGACATTTATTGCGGAAGGAAAAGATAATAAAACAGTAAAAGCATTTGCTGAGAATTTAGAAGAGAACAAAGGCTTCAGGACTAATATTAAGGATGTTAGCTGCGATATGTCACCTGCTTTTATTAAGGGTGTGACAGAGCAATTACCAGAGGCTCAAATTACATTTGATAAATTTCATGTGCTTAAAATAATCAATGAAGCAGTGGATAAAGTGAGGCGCGCGGAAGCCAAGGATAATCCTGTTTTAAAAGGGTCTCGTTACGCATTGTTAAAAAACGAGCAAAACCTTACCAAAAGCCAGAGAGCTAAGAGAGAATCATTGAGCAGCATGAATTTAAAATCCATGAGAGCATTAGGTATCAGAGAGGCGTTTCAGGCTATATATCAAGCTCCTAGTGTGGAATCGTTTGCAAGATTATTGAAAGAGTGGTATTTTTGGGCCACGCATTGTAAAATTCCTCAGATAATAGGGGTGGCAAAGACTATCAAAAATCATTGGGATGGGATATTAGCATGGAAGCAAAGTCAGATTACAAACGGCATTCTTGAGGGGTTAAACTCGATCATTCAAGCAGCTAAACGCAAAGCGCGTGGATATAAATTTGAGCATTTTAAAGTGATAGCATATTTGCTAACAGGCAAACTAGATTTGAAGAAGGTAAATCCGTTTCTACCCACTTGAATTTTAGAAGAGCCAAATATAGCTGCTTATAATGACGCTAACGCAAAATTATTTGACTGGGCCCCCGCCTTCGCGGGGGTGACGTAATATGGGGGTGAAATGTTGCAAATAACGAGCTACATTTTTGCTACATATGTTATTTTTTGATGCACATTTATCCTCTTTTTGTTAGTGATAGTTGTCTATGAGGTTTATTTACCAATATAATTTTTTATATTTAAGTGGGTGAAACATGAGTCAAGAGAGTGATGTAGTAGGTCTTGTATGTTTAGATTGGGATAATACATTTACTGAACGTAATATGGATAACTTTTGCCATGAAGCATTTCTGCTATATCTGTCAGATGGTATGGCGCCAATTCTTTATCAATATGGCTTTTCTCCAGGCGCCCAAGTACCACATGTCTCGTTACCAATTGGTCAGGGCTGTGTATATGACCCATTAGAGATTCAGGATGCGGCTAGAAAATTTATGGCTCAAGATGGCAATATGCCAAATGAAGAGGTTTTGATCCAGTATAATGTTTTAATAACATCTGTTGTTCAAAAAGGGATGAAGTTAGCAATATGTACTTTTGGAGAAAGGCCAGATGCCATATATGAAATTCTAAAAAATGCGCCAATAAGCATTGATGAGGATATTCTAAGATATCATATGGTTTATTGTTTGTGGTGGTAAAAACTCGCCCGAAAAACAATATACAAAAAACCCTCATATCAAAATTGCTCAGGAATATTTTAGGTTACCACAAGATAATAGGGTGATATTTGTTGATGATTCGCAAAAAAATCTCACGTCCGCGCGTGCTGCTCAATATGATGTCTATGAGGCTGATTCAGATAAAAAGTGGGTATTGAATCTGCAGGCTAAAATAGATAGTTTGCCTGATATGGCTGCTATACCATATACAATCAAAAGTACAGTAGAGGTATTGGAAATCAACAAAAGAGTAGCTCAAGAAGCATCTGAGGTGGGGTTGGTTTCTAAGGATGGGGATGTTACGGTCGTAAAACTAGCGTTAGTACCAATCAAGAAAAAGCGGCCTAGTAAATGATTTTACTTTCATTTTTGTAACAATTGTAAGTCTCAACTCCCTTGACACATAATCCAACAGCTGAAAATCTACGTGATTTTACTATCCAAGAAAATGCTGCAGATTTAAGAGCGGTAACAATTTGCCGTGGTAATGTCATCCTCGCCCCCGCCTACGCGAGGGTAAACTCCGTGGCGGAAATCCAGTTTATATAACGCTTCTGACTATATTTTTTTGAAAAATATAGTCATTTTATTGTGTCGCTAACGCGAAATTATTTGACTGGGTCACCGCGTTCGCGGGGGCGACATTACCCAGGTGAATTGTATCAACTAATGTGAGTGTACGCTCCTAGCCACCATCTTCCAAATCCTTTCCTTAACCCATGCAATCAAATTGCCTTCCAAAATATGATACATCTCCACGCCAATGATATATACTCCCGCGGCTATAAACAGGCTATAAAAAATGTCAGCTGGGTAATGCATAGCAAGACCTATGCGTGAAAGTCCTACCAATATAACCATTCCAACCCAGAATATGCGTGCAAACCATCCAACAT
>CANNRM010000042.1 GCA_947508155.1 Rickettsiales bacterium
AGTAGGTACTGTTCCACCTAGCGTTGATTTTATACCAACGCCAGCTCCTGCGCCTTCAATTTCTCCAGTTAATGTCAAAGTCCGAGCGCCTGTAAATATGATGGATAACTTTTTATCATCTACTGAATTGGTTACAACCCCTAACGAAAACGCTTGTGCTCCAGCGCCTAATGCAGCGCTCTCTTTGCCATTAACGTCAATACCACGGATCTCAGTGAATGAGTTTGCAACTGTAACTTTTTTTACTTTTAAGTCTGTTCTGTCTTCATTTAGTTTTAAAGAGTTTTGATTTACGGCGGCGTTAACTCTAGGTTGTCCTAGAACTAAATCAACATTAGTTCTGGCCCCTGCAGCAGCAGGAGCAGCGTTTAACGTAACGTGAACATTAGCGGCAGCCATTGCATCAACTGCACCTAATGTGATTGCCAAAGAAGAAGCTGTAGCCAAAATGCCTTTTAAAAATGCTTTATTATTTGTCATGATATTAATTCTTTTGTAAGATTGTGTTAATAAGTTAATTATGCGTAGAACATATGTATCAACGCACAAACAATAGTCCATGTTCGATATCATAGAGCAAAAGTTATTTCAAGTCAAGTAAAAAAGATAAGGAATTAATTTTAGTTAGTTTGTTAAGGTGGGGTGGAGATGCGTCATCCCGGACAAGCGAAGCGCAGAGCCGGGACCCAGTTCTGAAATAATATAGCCGCTTACTCAAAGTTTGTTTAAAAAGAACTGGGCCCCGGGTCTGCGCCCGGGGTGACGGTTTCTTGGAATTCCGGGGTGACGATCCTCCATTCACCTCAAAAACTTCATCGCAAATTCCAATCCCATCATATCAATAGAATGTACCAGATTTGGTACCATAAGATCCGCGACCTTCACGCCAAGTTTTTCCAATGCTTCCTTCGCATGAGTCAGGCTTTCGGCTGGCACAACATCATCCTCTGCGCCATGAATCAAACATATTGGCGTTTTTGTATTACGAACATTTGCTGGCATAAATAACCGCCCGGAAAAGCCCAAAACTGCTTTATATGGCTCATCTGAGGTGAGGGCGATGGATAGACTGACCATAGTTCCTTGCGAGAAGCCAAATAATATTACATCCTTTTTTGTAAGGCCCAGTGAAGCTGCTTTATCCTCGATCATTTTTGAAATTACAGGAGTCACGCGTTCTAATTCCTGCGTTAATTTATGCGGAGATCTATCCTGCAGGCTGAACCATTGATATCCAAACGGCACCATGTCGCAAGCCTCTATCCCGTCTGGGGAGTAGAAATGTGTATCTGGTAATTTAGGCGCCATATAAGGTGCGAGGCTGAAAAGGTCGTCGCCGTTGGATCCAAGGCCGTGCAATAGTACCATTAGGGTTGTTGTTTTGCCTGAAAGGCTAGGTTGGTTATGTTCCATTGTTTTTCCTTGATTTGTGTTGTTGTAATCTATTCGGTCGTCATCCTCGAGTGTTTGCTAGCAAACCTCGGGGATCTGGGGAGTTTATCCGTCATCCTCAAGTTTTGCGTAGCAAAATCTTGGGGATCTAGTGACACAAGAGGAATATTTCTCTGCTATCATGAGATCCCCGAATTTACTTCGTAAATCCGAGGATGACGTGTAAACTGCTGAGATCCCCGAGCTCTGCTTCGCAGCCTCGAGGATGACGTATAAACTCCAGATATCCTCATTTATTATTATAATACTCGCACCACTCATTCACGGGGCACTCATCGCACAAAGGTTTGCGCGCTTTGCAGATATATCTCCCATGAAGCACAAGCCAGTGATGCCCATGTTCAAGCCATTTCGCTGGGATGTGGCTGAGCAATTCCTTCTCCACTTGCTCTGGAGTTTCTCTATGTGCAATCCCAAGCCTTTTTGCTACACGAAATACGTGAGTATCAACGGGCATCACATGAGCGCCAAATGCGCAGTTCATAACCACATTCGCGGTTTTTCGCCCAACGCCTGGAAGTTCTATTAAGTCATTCATATTATTTGGCACATTGGAATGGTGTTTTGCAACTAATATTTGCGAAGCGGCGATGATATTTTTTGCTTTGGTATTATAGTAATTTATGCTTTTAATATGGGTTTTCAGGTCGTCCAAGCCAAGTATTAGGATTTTTTCTGGGCTGTCATATTTTTCGAATAAATCCTTTGTTGCAATATTCACGCCTTTGTCTGTCATTTGTGCAGATAGCATTACGGCGAGGAGCAGGGTGAAGTTGTTTGTGTAATAAAGTTCGGTTTTGGGGTTTGGGTTAAGAGAGGAGAATGTGCTGAAAATGTGATTGATTTTGGAGGTCATTATGTGGCTTTTTTATGTGTGTTTTGTCCGTCACCCCAGAATTTGCTAATCAAATATCCGGGGCCCAGTGCTTAATTTAATGTTTTTGACATGATACATGTCAAAAAATAATGATTTTTATAACTGGGCCCCGGGTCAAGCCCGGGGTGACGATACTTAAACCTTCTTGATCACCAAACTAGCGTTAGTACCACCGAAACCAAAGCTATTGGTCATGGCATATTCCATTTTGCATTCCTTTGCCTTGTTCGGTACTAAATCGAACAATACCTCATCCATAGGATCTTCCAGATTCAGTGTAGGAGGCGCAATTTGATCGCGCAGTGCAAGAATCGTAAATATAGCCTCAACAGCTCCAGCAGCACCAAGAAGATGCCCAATCATAGATTTCGTTGAGGACATAAGAATTTTTGGGTTTTTCTCATAGAAAATCTTTTGTGCGGCAGCAAGTTCAATTCCATCTCCGACTGGAGTAGATGTGCCATGAGCATTTATATAGCCAATTTGTTCAGGTGTAACACCGCCATCACGAAGCGCTGCCTGCATTGCATATGTAGCACCAAGACCATCGGGATGTGGTGAAGTTATGTGATAACCATCGCCAGCAAGGCCATAGCCCACAACTTCTCCGTAAATTTTAGCGCCACGCTTTTTTGCATGTTCATATTCTTCGAGCACAAGAGCGCCGGCACCTTCGCCCATCACAAAGCCATCTCTAGCTTTATCCCATGGGCGAGAAGCTTTTGCGGGAGTTTCATTAAAGCTAGTTGAAAGTGTACGAGATGCGGCGAAACCATGTACTCCAACAGGGGTAATGGCAGCTTCCGCGCCGCCTGTAACCATTACATCAGCGTCACCATATTTGATGATCCTTGCAGCATCGCCAATCGCATGAGCGCCAGTAGCACAAGCAGTTACAACGGCATGATTTGGCCCTCTGAAGCCATATTTTATGGAAACATTACCAGATATAAGATTGATAAGAGATGATACGATAAAGAATGGGCTGATTCTGCCGCCTTCGTGAAGCGTAACAGAGTTTTGTTCTATATTTGAAAGTCCGCCGATACCAGAGCCCATTATAACTCCAGTACGCATTCTACCATGCTCATCGTCAGGCATCCATCCACTATCTTCAATAGCTTGGATTGCAGATGCATAGCCATATTGGATGAATAGATCCATCTTCTTCACGTCCTTAGGCTCAATGTAGTTTTCAGCGACAAAAGCATTAGGGCCTGTACGATCTATTTCCCCAGCGATTTGACAAGGGATTTTAGATGCATCGAAATTAGTGATTTTTTTGATTCCGCTTTTACCAGCAAGAATGTTGGACCATGTTGAGCTTACATCTAAGCCCAACGATGTGATCATTCCCATTCCTGTAATTACTACGCGCCTTGTGGACATAATGGATACTATTCAGACATTTTTGTTTTGATATAATTAACCGCATCACGAACAGTTGCGATTTTTGTTGCATCTTCATCAGGGATATTGAGATTATTGAATTCAGCCTCAAATGCCATCATAAGCTCAACGCTATCAAGGCTATCTGCGCCTAGATCATTTGTGAAGCTTGAGTCTGGAGTAACTTTTGCTTGGTCTACTTTAAGAACTTGTGCCGTAACATTGATTACTCTTGATTCGATATCACTTGTCATATTTTACCTCTATATCAGTTTTGATTAGTTTAATAACTTGCTGGGAATCTACCCCACAAGCCGGTCCTGAGTTTTTTAGCACAAAAAAAAACTAATTACTAGAAAAAAAAGCATAAGTGATTTTTTTGCACGAGTTTGTGGGGGCATTGTTTGTAATTAATAACCCATAATTAACTATTCAGGTGATGCATCTGCGAATTTATGGGGTACTTCCACAATCTGCACATTATCATCCTGTTGTTGTGCAACATGATGAGTTAAATCCTCGAATTCTTGAGTCAATCCTTTTCTTTTTAAAAAGTCCACACCCTTATCAGACAAAACCGCATTATGAGATAACAATGCCGATATTGATGCTTTAATTTTTCTTGTATCACCGTCATGTCCCGCAATTCCCCACATAATGACTAACTCATCGAGAATACATAACCCTTCTGAATTAGTACTATTGATTAAATCAGCATATTTCTCGCAGACAGAATTTACTAACTCTGAGCTTCCAGAAGAACCCGCGTAATATAATATCGTCCTACCGTGTTTATCAATAAATTTATTGCCTTCAAATTGCGGTTGTTGTAGAAGATATTGCGCTATTTTATGATGCCCCTTAGTACAAGCCGAGTTAAACGCATTGGTGTTCAATTCCTCGTTCACATAATTAATATCCGCACCAAGTTCCAGAAAAAGTTTTAGACTTGCCATCATGTTCTTCGAAGCGGCTAGTTCCAATAAAGTATGTGTGGCAATACCTTGAAACTTATGGCAATAATTGATATCGTAGTGATACTCGGTAATTATTGTATTCGCAAATTTTAAATATTTTGCTTCTGCGTTTGCTTGATTGGCATTCATAAGAGCTATTGTTAACACCTTATATTGTTTTTCTGGAGAAGTTGCAAAATCATTCCATTCAGGTTGTTTGCTGCGTAAAATATTAAATGTTTCTAAAGCGCTAAACTCAATCGCATCTATAATTGCGTCTTTAGATTGAACTTTAACATTAGCATTGGCCCCATTATCAAGTAAGTATTGCGCGAGTTTCGGAGCATTATTCTGAGCAGCAAATATAAGAAGTGTGGCTGGATATTTTGTGTTAATATGATCAATAGGTAGACCAGACTCAAAAATAAATTGCATAAATTTTGTGCATGCAAATGTGTACTCCGGATGCGCATCTAACATATGTGAGGCTTTTAGAGCCAACTCAAATTTAGCGTCATTACTAGAATACCGCTTCGCAACTGAAGGACATCGATCCAAAAGTATTTTGTACATACCTAGCTCTCCATGTCTGGCAGCTATCTCTGCTGCATTTGCTAATCCACAATCTGGGTTGCCTATTAAAGGATCCGCGCCCAAATCTAACAATATATTTAGCATTTGTTCTAAACCTGATCCAGCTGCATGTGAGAGTAAAGTTAGTGGCGGGTCGGAATGTATATGATTTATTGGGAATTTATCATCCTCAATCATATATTTTATAAATTGCATATTTTCAGGATATATTGCTGTATTTTTAAGTGCAGTATGAATGCAATCAAATTTCTGATCTAATGTTAACTTGCCATCTGGAACTTTTGATGCAATTAATTTAAACACATCAACACGCCCTAACATTCCACTCAACTCTAAAGGATTCAAATTACCATAAAATGGTGACTTTGTGAATATGCTATAACTCTGCCGCAATAGCTCTGTAATAATTGTTGTGGTATCTGCATTAAATGTCTCTACACACACAGCCCAGCTTAATGGAGTTACCCTATTTAACCTCAGTTTGACGTAAGCGCTGCCATTGGCTTGCGCAATTTATCATTTTTTATGGACGGTTTTCTGGGTTTAAACGCATAAGCTATAAGTCCTGCAACCAAGTTTACAAAGGCATTTGCAGG
>CANNRM010000043.1 GCA_947508155.1 Rickettsiales bacterium
ACCAGTGCTGAACAAAAACTCATATTGATAAATTCTTCTGCTAGGAATGTGATTTTTGAATCCGGTAATGGAAAAATTGTTGTAAAAGGCAATGCAGAAATTACTGGTAAAATCAAGGGAGCGATTATGGTTCAGGAGTGATGGTGTTTGAGCTGAGTTTTAGACATGGGGCTTACACTAACGTCATTGCGAGGAGCGTAGCGACGTGGCAATCTCGCTTCTTCTATAAAATACACTCCTTGAGTCCTTATAGAAGAAGGGAGATTGCCACGTCGGGCTGAAGCCCTTCTCGCAATGACGTTTGCTTTGTTTTTTGGTTTTATTAAGTGATGCCATTGGATGACGCGGTTAGCTGGTATAAAAACCTAAAAAGCCTGTCTGAGCGAAAAAGCTGCAGAAAGCGTGCCCTCATCGAGGTAATCCAACTCTCCGCCCACGGGAATGCCACTTGCAAGGCGTGAAATATGAAATTTATAATCCTTGAAATATTCGGTGATAAAGAATGCCGTAGTTTGACCATCAGTCGTAGAATTAGTAGCGATGATTATCTCTTGTACATCATCATCCATACAACGCTTTAAGAGTGTTGGAAGGCGTAAACTATCAGGAGTAATACCACGCGCGGCGCTAAGAGCCCCTCCAAGTATGTGATAATGTCCGTTATAAACGCCGCTACGTTCCATAGCCCATAGATCTGCGACTGTTTCCACAACTACAATCACATCCTTCATGCGTCGATTATCCATACAGATATGGCACGGAGAATGATTATCAAGATTGCCGCAGATATTGCAGGTTTTGATCTTCTCGGATGTAGTCTGGAGGATATCTATAAGGCCCTTAAGGCGCACATCTGGATCTTGTAGTAGGTGCAACACTATACGCCTGGCGGATCTCTGTCCAAGCCCAGGAAGCTTGGAGAAAAGATAGATTAACTTGTTGATTTCGCTTTCTTGATTCATAATTGTGTTTGGGAATAATTGTTCGAGCCAATGTCATCCTCGAGGCTGCGAAGCAGATCTCGGGGACCTCATTACTGCAGAGTGATGGTTGATTGAGCGTTACTCTTATGTCCTGAGGTCCCAGGGATCCACTGCGTGACCCCGAGGATGACGTTGGCTCGATCAACGATTACCCATCAAAAAGGTAATTTAAACCCCGGAGGCAAAGCCATCCCACCAAGCGCTCCACTCATGCTATCTTGCGATGCAGCGTCAGCTTTAGTCTTGCCATCATTATAAGCTGCAACAATTAAATCTTCTAGCATTTCCTTGTCATCTGGATTAATAACAGATTTGTCGATATTAATCGATTTAAGATCGCCTTTGCCAGATATTTTCAGCACCACCATTCCGCCACCAGATTTGCCTTCAAATTCTGCAGCTTCAAGCTTTTCTTGCATCTCTTGCATTTTAGTTTGCATCGATTGTGCTTGCTTCATCAATTGATTGATATTTACCATAATTAGATCGTTTTTTGATTAAGTGTCTAAATAATAGCAGATTTGAAGAGATGTGTCACTCCCATATAAATAAGAGAGTGACATTTTGTGACGATGAGACGATTAGAAGGTCAATTTAGCACCTAAAATAAATGCCCAACCTTTGAATTTACGCTGAGGATCTGTATTCTTGTAAACAGCTGGGAGGCCAGCTTTACCATTAAAATATGCTACTTCTGCATAAGGCAATAGCCCTGGAGCTAGTTTGTAGTCAGTACCTAATGTGTAAATATCCATTTTGTTACCATATTGTTTTGCTTTAGAATAAACTAAGCTAACGCCAACGGGGCCTTGAACAAAAGCTCCACCAAGAGTGTAATATTTAGTACCACGTTTTGTGCCTAATACTTGAGAAGAAGTCATGCTTTTGCCTAGGTCGCCATAAGATGCTCCGATAGAGTAGTTTCCAAGCGTTACAATACCACCAACGTTGTATGTTTTAAGTCTAGATAATTTGTATTTTTGTTGTGGTTTATTTTCTACTGTATCAGCTGTTGCAGTTACTACAGCTGGAGTGGTGATCTTTCTATCAAAGGTTCCCTTGTTTGCTGGTTGGCCAAATTCACCAGCTGCAGAAACTTTAAAAGAAACATCCTCTGATACTGTATGCTGAAAGCTTGCTGCGATAGAATATGCGTCTTTTATAGGCTTTTTCTCTGCATATGTATCTTCTGTTTTAATTTTAGTAGCATCATCAATTGTTGTAACTACATATGGTGTTGCCACGTTGTAATCATCAGAAGCATCTTTTAGTGATGAACTACCTAAGTTGCTTGTATCAGGAATATATGATATACCAACCTGGAAGCCGTTGAATTCAGGCGTGTAATATGTTACTTTTCTTGAAGATTCACCCTTGTTTTTGTCTAGGTTGTTGCTATCCAAGAAAAAGCTTGGGTAGTCTGGGGTAGAAATTCTGCTATTTGCAGGAAGGGTTTTGTCACCAGTAGATGTGCCCTCGATATATGTTCTTGCGTAATTAGTACCATCATCACCAGTAGCTCTTGCTACATCTAGTGCTGTGATTGACATTTTAGCTGATGATGAAAAGCTTGACCCAAGCTCTACTTTACCAAAATTTGATTCGATAAAAATGTGCGAACGATCATACATTGGGCTTCCAGTTCCACGTGTGTTAGTGAAAAGGCTTAGCTGTGCACCATATTTAAGGTCGTCTTTTTCTGCTGTAACTCTTGCTGCGGTAAAAGCATTAGAGTTGAATGCAAAATTTTTGCGATTTGTTGATATATTTTTGTCTACACCTTCAACCTTGGATTGTTTTGCGTAGCCTCCTTGAAAGTTAAATCTACCAAGAATTTGTAGTTTTATATCGTCGGAATCAATACTCACATCTCCGGCATAAGCTCCGGCGCTTAAAAGAGTAGTTGTAGCGAGTAATAGTAATTTTTTCATTTTATGTTTCCTGTGTATATTAATGTGTGTATCCAGGTTGAAAATATCAAGTTTTTCACTAAAAGCAAAATGATTATTGGAGGGCGTGGTATGGAAGAGAGTTGATGTGTTAAAAATAACACTAAAGGTTAATTGGTTAATTATTTCTTGGGATTGAAAGGTTGCTCATTATGTTTGTGAATTCATCAAATGCTTTGTCAAGCGAGTCGATATTGCTTGATCTCATAGCGACTGATGTGCCATAGCCACCTTCGCGTATGAATGGGTAGCTACCTACAGATACATCGGGATATTTGGTTTGAATATATTCCATCTCTTTGGCTATAAAGCTTTCTCCAACTAATAGAGATATATCACGAGATTCTATGCGAGCGCTACTTTTGAGAGTAGGGAGTACAAAATCCATCATTGCATGCATGATATAAGGCACTCCTGCCATTACGTAAACATTCTCCATGACAAAGCCAGGTGCTGTGCTTGCTGTATTGTCAATTAGATTTGCGCCCTCGGGAATATATGCCATTTTTTCGTTCGGCATAGTTAATGTCCTGCCTTTGGACGCGTAATATTCTTCGAGACGTCTATATGCTTCCGGATGTTTGGCTAGTTTTACGCCAAAAGCATCGGCGATGGCATCGCTTGTGATGTCATCATGAGTAGGGCCTATGCCTCCTGTGGTGAAAAGGTATGTATATTTTTTGCGTAGATTATGAATAGCGTCTATTATGCTTGATTTAATGTCAGGTACAATTCGTACTTCTTCTAGATTGATACCATGTTCGGAAAGTTTTGTTGCTATATATTGAATATTTATATCTTGCGTTCTGCCAGATAGGATTTCATTGCCGATGATTAGTATTGCTGCTGTGATTTTTTGCATGGTTTGTTTTGGTTAATGTAGTGAGATAGATAGGAACGTCATCCTCGAGTGCGCTAGCGCATCTCGGGGGCCTCAGGAGTTTTATACGTCATCCTCGAGTCTGCAAAGCAGAGCTCGGGGGGATCTCATGACTGGAGAGAAATATTACTCTTGTTTCCTGAGATCCCCGAATTCGCAAGCGAATCCGAGGATGACGGATACACTCCTGAGATCCCCAAGATTTTGCTGCGCAAAACTTGAGGATGACGGCGGATTTTATTAAGCTATTTAATTATCTCTTCTTACGCCCATGAAGCGGATTAAGAACAAGAACAGATTGATGAAATCTAAATATAGAGTGAATGCGCCAACAACGGCCATTCTTCTACCCATTTCTCCACCACCGGTCATAAAATACATCCCCTTAATACGTTGAGCATCCCAAGCAATCAGGCCTGTGAAAATCAATGTTCCAAGAACAGATGTTGCGAAATATATTGCAGGGCTACCCATGAACATATTTACAAGCGATGCAAGCAGAACTCCGATCATTCCCATTACTAAGAAAGAACCCATAGATGTAAGATCACGCTTTGTTGTGTATCCATATAAGCTCATTGCGCCGAATACTGATGCTGTGATAAAGAATGTTCTAGCAATGGATGTTCCAGTATAAATATACCCCAAGCTTGCAAGCGACATGCCTGTAAGGCCGGCATATATCCAAAGCATTAACTTTGAGCGCTCGACGTCCATTTTAGCAGCGCCTGAGAAGAAGTACCATGCAATACCTATTGGCGAAAGCATAATTAGCATTCCAAAACCAGTTGTTCCAGTCACATGTCCATATTCAGAAAAATTGAACATAATGCGTGATAGGAAGTCCACATTCATTGTTAAAAATGCACTTACTCCAGTTACGACGAGTGCCATTGCCATATAATTATATACGCTGAGCATGTAAGCTCTAAGACCAGCATCTACCTTGTCAGTAGAGCGAGCTGCACTACGAATTTTTGCTGTATAATCTGCCATTTTAGTCTCCTTATGTTAGTATTATACGTATAATATACGCTTTGTTTGTATTCTTTTCAAGAGGTATAGTTATATTTATCCTAATGCTCACTTAAATATTGCGTTGGATCAATAGGTGTTTTTCCTTGCCTAACCGCGAAATGTAGTTGCGGAGATGTGACATTGCCAGTTTGTCCTACATGTCCGAGGATTTGTCCGTTTGATATGGAGTCACCTTTTTTAATTAAAAGATCATTCATGTGAGAATAAGCCATAAAAATATCCTCATTTTCTGACTTTACTATTATAAGGTTCCCAAATTTAGGATCATTGCCAGAAAAAACGACAGATCCAGTACTGAAAGAATGGATGTCAGAGCCAAGAGGTGCCTGGATATTTATACCATTATTTTTGACGCCAGCATTATTGTCGCCGAATTTTGAGATAATAGTTCCTGCGACTGGTAATGTTGATGGTGCCGCATTAGATGTTGTTGGTATAGGTGAGTTTATAGGCGATTTTGTTGGCTCTATTACATCTCCCACTGAAACTGCTGCTTCGTCAGATATTGTATCATGTGTGACTTGTGGAGGAATTTTCAATATCTGTAATTCTTCTAATTTATAAGGTGCTTTGAGTTTATTGGCTTTAATTAGAGCATCTTTTTCGATTCCATATTGTTTTGCGATACTATCTACTGTTTCACCTTCTATTACTTCGTGAGAAATAGTTTCTGTACGAAGAGGTGCTGTTCGTTCCGGAAGTGGCGTGTCTGCAACAGCGGGTACCTCATCCGGGTTTACATTTTGTGTTTCTTCGTGTACTTGATTGTCACCCCAATTGGTTTTTTCGCGAATGAGTGGTTTTTCTACTATGTCATCGCTGCTAGATGAAGATGAAGAGATTCTGCTAGAAGATGACGTTCCTGACCCGTAATCTATTGGAGCAGATGGTTGTGTCATGCATGATGAGAGTAGGGTAG
>CANNRM010000044.1 GCA_947508155.1 Rickettsiales bacterium
AAACTTAAATAATTTACTTGAAAATCACGCATTTAAGGGCAAATCTTTAGAGGAAATCATTCTTGCTTCAGCAGGTAAGGCTGATATGGCTGGCATTTTTAACAATGCTGCGCAAATTTGGAATCATACATTTTACTGGCATTCAATGAAGCAAAATGGTGGTGGTAAACCAGGTGCGAAATTGCTTGCAAGAATCGAGGCGGATTTCGGGTCTTTCGATGAATTTGTAACTCAATTTAAACAAGCAGGAGCTACGCAATTCGGTAGCGGATGGGCTTGGCTGGTAGAAGATGCTGGCAAATTGAAGGTTATTAAAACTGCTAATGCTGGTGTGCCTTTCACGGATGGTGTGAAGCCATTGATGACTTGTGATGTGTGGGAACATGCTTATTATATAGATTTCCGCAATAGACGTCCTGACTATATTGGTGCATTTTTGGAGCATTTGGTGAATTGGGATTTTGTAGAGAAAAATTTGGGTTGATGAAGCTTTATGTTTATTTTCTCATTAATATATGATATTATGAAGTAAGTAAGCCATGTATGCTTACCTATAAAATATAGAGTAAAATTATGAGCAGTGCGCTAAAATATAATAATATTGTAGTTTCATCAAAGGGGCAGGTTGTAATTCCTAGTTCGTTTAGAAAGGCGCTTGGAATTCATAATAAAACCAACTTAATTTGTCACGTGACAGAAGATGGTGCTATTTCTATGAAGCCAGCAAAATATCCAATCGAAAAGCTTTTTGGGTTGTGTAAGGGCAAAGGGGCTGAGCCTTATGTACCTAAAGACGATATAGATTATGCTATAATGCAAGCTGTTCGTAAAAATGACGAGAGAACAAAATGTTAATCGGTGTAGATACTAACGTATTAGCAAGAATATTTTTAGAGGATCATCCTCAGCAGCAGCATATTTCTAGGCACTTTTTGTCTGAAATGTCTAAGCAAAATAGGTTGTTTATTTCGTCATATACTATATTAGAGCTTGTCTGGGTATTAAATATTAATGATAAAAGCAAGCCACAAATTGTAGAATCCATCGAGGCTATATTGGATATTCAAGGTATTACGATAGGTCAACGTTCTACGATTTTGTTGGCATTAGAGAAATACAGGGGTGGTAAAGCTGATTTTGGTGATTATATGATAGTTGCAGAAGGTGAGGAGAATCATATTCATATGCTTGTTACTTTCGATAAGGTTTTAATAAAGGATAATCCATCGCATTATATGAACCCGGATTATTTTTTACATCAAAAATCACATTAAAATAATGCAAAATTTTTTCACCCTTTTTAATCTCGAAGAACGTTTTGATATAGATCTCAACGAATTAGATGTTCGTTATTTCGCGCTGCAATCGCAATATCATCCTGATCGTTCCGATGACGCGAATATGGGGCTGCTTATTAATGAGGGGTACAAAATTCTCCAAGATAATTTCGAGCGCGCGAACCATATTCTTGAACTACATGGAATATTTGTGACGAATAACAAACTTGCTCCTACAATTCCTGCTGAGAAATTAGAAGAAATCTTAGATACGATAGACAATATCGATGAAATAGATCCTTTCCCGGAGCTTCTTCAATCTATTAGCTATGCTTTTGCTCAAAAGGATTACCAAACGGCTGCTTTATTGACTCTGGAGCTGAGATATATAGAAAGATCTATGGGGTACGATATCTAAGTTATCTCCCACCCATTTCTTTTTGCTTCGCTAATCGCGCAGCTCGTGCTGCTGCAAAATTCGCTATATGTGCATCAGGGTTAAATGCTGGCAAAGGTGCTTGCGTAGCTTGTGTTGGAGGGTTAACATACGCCCCTCTGTTTTCTTTTGTATATTCTGCACTATTTCTTCTTGTATTGTCCAGAGTGGTTGCGTCATGTATATCTATTCCAAATGCTGTGGCTATTTCTGCTAAATTATCCCTTTGTTGTTGTGCATTACCACTTTTTTTTGTGGTATACCTTTGCATAGTGCTTGTCTTGTCGCTTACATTTTCTTCCGTAACTGTATAATTTTGGGGATTTCCAGTATTCACCTCAACTTGTTCTGCGAATGATACGTTTTTTGGTGTTGTTTTTGGTGGCATAAAACCTCTTCATTAATAGTAAGTTAATTTATTATTAATGTAACAGATATGTGGGGGGATATACAAAAATTATTACCAATAAATATAAAAAATAATTATAAATATGTCGTATTTATCACAAGAACGGATTCTTTACGCCCACAAATCCTAACAAAAACTCTATCCATATCACCTAAATTCGTCTATGATCTCCCTAATACCAGTTTCTAGGATTAATTCTACGTCGTCGCTTTAAAGCTCACGCACTTAAGTGTACGCTTTGCTTTTTGCTTCTAGTATTATTTAATCCAGAAAGCCGGTATACCTAACTAAGGATATCTCACTATGGTGTCAAAACTTGAACAGAAGCAGAATACCGCGCGTATTGGTGGTGGCTGGAAACGTATAGAAACGCAACATAAAAAGGGCAAATTAACTGCGCGTGAGCGTATTGAAGTGCTCTTGGACCCGGATTCTTTTGAGGAGTCAGGAATGTTTGTGGAGCATCGTTGCCAAAATTTTGGAATGGAAGAAACATCCTTTCTTGGTGATGGAGTTGTTACCGGTCATGGTACTATCAACGGACGTTTGGTGTTTGTTTATAGTCAGGATTTTACCGTACTCGGTGGTTCTTTGGGTGAATATCACGCAAAGAAAATTTGTAAATTAATGGATACGGCAATGAGCGTTGGTGCACCGATTATAGGCATCAATGACTCAGGTGGTGCGCGTATTCAAGAGGGTGTTGATTCACTCGGTGGATATGGTGAGATTTTTACGCGTAATGTACGTTCATCAGGGGTTATCCCGCAAATTTCAATGATTATGGTTCCATGTGCTGGTGGTGCGGTTTATTCCCCAGCTTTGACAGATTTTATCTTCATGGTGGAAGGCTCTTCTTATATGTTCGTGACTGGTCCAGAAGTTGTAAAAACCGTAACGGGTGAAGAAGTAACCCAAGAAAAACTCGGTGGTGCATCTGTGCATACTGCCATTAGCGGCGTAGCGGATTTGTCGTTTAAAAATGACATTGAAGCTCTACTTTCAATGAGAGAGTTTTTTAATTTCTTGCCCCTGTCAAACAAGCATACAACGCCTATTCGTCCTACTAAAGATCCAGCAGATAGAATTGATATGTCGCTCAGCACTTTGGTGCCGAATAATCCAAATAAGCCATATGACATGAAAGAGCTTATCGAGCGTATCGTCGATGAGGGGTATTTCTTCGAGCTGCAGCCAGATTTTGCTGCGAATATTATTACTGGGTTCGGCTATATGGAAGGCAGGGCGGTGGGGTTTGTTGCGAATCAACCTATGCAACTTGCGGGCTGTTTGGATATTAATGCTTCTCGTAAAGCAGCCAGGTTTATCCGTTTCTGTGATGCATTTAACATTCCACTTGTAAGTCTTGTGGACGTACCTGGTTTCTTGCCTGGTACTAATCAGGAATATAGTGGTATTATTAAACATGGTGCAAAATTGCTTTATGCATATGCTGAAGCTACAGTGCCGAAAGTGACAGTTATAACTCGCAAGGCCTATGGTGGGGCATATATTGTTATGAATTCAAAGCATTTAAGAGGCGATGTGAATTACGCTTGGAATGATGCTGAAATAGCGGTTATGGGTGCAGAAGGAGCTATTGAGATTGTGTTTAAGGGCCTAGCGGATGATCCTGAGGCAAAATCCGCAAAGATTCAAGAATATAAAGAGACCGTTACATCGCCGTTTGTAGCCGCATCTCGTGGATATGTCGATGATATTATCCAGCCACAAAATACTAGATGGCGGATATGTAAGGCTTTGCGTTTCCTTAGGACTAAGAAGGTGGAGACTCCGTGGAAGAAGCATGATAATTTGCCGTTATAACAGATGAAAATGGTGATCTACGGCTGTGTGAGCATCAGTGCGAGGAGCGTAGCGACGTGGCAATCTCCCTTTTATAAAATATTATGCATGATACAGCGAATCAGAAGGTTTTATAGCAGAAGGGATATTGCTACGTCGGTCTGAAGCTCTCCTCGCAATGACGGTTGCTGGAGATTAAACATAATACACAAAAACTATGCACAAAACTCCATATTATTACTACCTCCTAGCGCTAATCCCGCCATTAATGGGTGCGGGTAGTTATATAGTGTCAAAATATGTCATTCACGATATTTCTCCAATAGCGCTCCTATTCTATAGATGGCTCTCGGGGCTTTTAATTCTTACACCATTCGTTTTGAAAGGCTTTATATCAGAACTTAAAGCGGTAAGACAGCATATCAAAATTCTCACAATAATCTCCGCATCCGGCGTTACGCTCTTCAACCTCTTTGTTTATTATTCCTTGAAATATACAACATCAACAAACACATCAATTGTAACTAGCATTTTTCCTGTTTTTGTGCTGATTATGGGCATTGTCATACATAAGGACAAGCTTGATAAATTGCAGCTAATTTCCATGATGCTTGCATTGATTGGAGCAGTAGTGATTATCAGTCATGGTCATATTTTAGAAGGGGTTGAGGGGTTGTTTCATAATGTTGGAGATTTCATCGCCCTGGCTGCTGCGCTGTGTTTTGCGATTTATTTTGTAGCGGTTAAATCTAAGCCCAAAGATATGTCATTTTATCCTTTCGTATATGCTACATTTTTGATAGGTACTATAATGATTCTACCAATTTATTTGTTTGATTTGTTATATTTGGGTAATAGGTTTGAAGTGAATGTACAAAATGTCTCTGTGATTATATTTCTTGGGCTTGCGGTTTCTGTTGTTGGTATGATTATTATGAATGCAACGGTATTGAAAATCGGGCCGAATCTTGCTTCGATATTGTTTTATGTGACCCCATTGGCAACTTCGATAATAGCAGTGACTATTTTAGGGGAGAAATTTGAAACTTTTCATCTCATTGGCATGGTGTTTATAATAGTTGGAATAAATTTGCCAATTGTTTGGAGGGGTTTAATTGGTAGGGCGTCAAAATAGAGATAGTATCCTCCTATTTCCTTTTGCAAAATTTCAAAAATCCTGTATTATTATTCTTAATAAACAGGTATGAAAACGATGAGACTATTAGTAATCGGCACAATCAATACAGAAGTACAATCAGCAATCGCAATTGCTCAAACTCGCGGTGCGCGTGTGTTCTTTGCTCCAAATACAAATGAAGCCCTTGAAAATTTGCGTAATGGTCAAGGTGCTGACCTTGTGATGATGGATGCTGGTATGGATATTGCTGGGTTCATATCATCTATCAAAGCTGAGCATATCAATATTGATGTTGTAGCTTATGGTATTAACAGCACACCAAAAGAAGCTGTTGCAGCTATTAAAGCTGGAGCTAAGGAATTCCTTCCTCTTCCACCTGATGAAAAGCTCATTGCTGCACTTCTCTCAGCTATCACAGACAATACTCGCCCAATGATTGGGCAATCTGCGGCTATGAAGGCTGCAACTGAAATTGCGGACCGTATTGCGAAGTCTGATGCGAATATTCTGATTACTGGTAAATCTGGTACCGGTAAAGAGGTGATGGCACATTACATACATAATAACAGCAATCGTAAGGATAAGCTCTTTGTGCGCGTGAATTGCGCGGCAATTCCTGAGAATCTTTTGGAGTCCGAGTTGTTTGGCCATGAAAAGGGCGCTTTTACTGGTGCTGTTGCTCGTCGTATTGGGAAGTTCGAGG
>CANNRM010000045.1 GCA_947508155.1 Rickettsiales bacterium
CCTAATTGGTAAATAACAAATCCGGCTTTCTTTACATCTTGTACATTCAGAATATTTCTAAAATCAAATACCGTACGCGTCTTCATTTTTGCACCTAAAAGCTGATAATCCAACTCCTTAAACTCTGGCCATTCAGTAAGAATAACAATAGCATCAGCACCATCGGTAGAATCTATAGGAGATTTTGCAAACTTCATCTTCAAATCCAAAGCTTTCGTATTCTCCATCGCTTCAGGATCATATGCAGTAATATCAGCTCCACGCTCTATCATAATCTTAACAATATCAATAGCTGGGCTACTACGAATATCATCAGTATCAGCCTTAAAAGCCAAACCAAAAACCGCCAATTTTTTGTCTTTTAATGCGCCAATTTTTGCTTCGATTTTATCGACCACGTGATGCACACGTTTTTTGTTAGCATCAATCACAGCACTCAAAACCTGAAACGGCTCGTCATATTTATGAGCAAGATATTCTAATGCCAATATATCCTTCGGGAAACATGATCCTCCAAAGCCTGGCCCCACCTTTAAAAAGTCTGGCGCTATGCGTTTATCAAGTCCCATACCGTAGCTCAATGCATCAATATCTCCACCAACTTTTTCGCAGATATTTGCCATTTCATTGATGAATGCAATTTTAGTTGCAAGGAAAGAATTGGAAGCATATTTGATTAGCTCAGATGTTGTAGGATCTGCGAATAATAATGGCTGAAATTTTGCATAAATCTTTGCCATTTTTTGTTTTGATTCATCATCCGTAATACCAATCACAATTCTGTCAGGATAAAGAAAATCATCAATTGCTTTACCTTCACGCAAAAACTCGGGATTTGATGCAAGCTTGTGATTATATCCATGATCACGCAAATGCTTCTCTACCGCGTGAGTAGTGCCTGGTGGAACTGTCGATTTTATCACAACAAGCGTCGTCTCTGGTGTGTTTTTTGCGGCCTCTAATGATGCAGTGAACACATAAGATAAATCAGCATCCCCAGAATCAAGCGATGGCGTGCCTACAGATATAAAAACTGCATCAGGAATAAATGCAATTTCGGAATAATTACTGACAAAGGACACATTGCTGGATGTAGCATATTCTTCCAAACCAGGCTCATATATAGGAAGTATGCCTTGTTTTAATCTATCTATTTTGCTTTTATCATTATCCAAGCAAACAACATTCGCGCCTTGAGATGCTAGCATCACACCAGAAACTAACCCAACATAACCGGTACCTATAAAGATCAGGTTCATTTACCAATCCAATTTTTCATTATTTCATCAGCAATAGCCCTAGCTGCAGAGTCAGTTTTTGCATCTTCTGCTGTAATCTGTCTTGTAATTCCACCACTTCTGCTAATCAAATGCACCCGGCCCGCTTTATGCTCACTCGCAATATGTAATTTATGTACCCCACTCATAGCAGCATGCTCATAGGCAAATATTTGATGCTTCTCATTACTCCCAACAGAATCAACAATTTCTGAAATCATAGAGGTGCTCTCGCCAGGCACAAAGATTTTACTATGTGTAGCATGTAACATTTTCCCTAGAAGCGGCCTGTACATTCCCGTTTTACCATATTGAAAATCAAATATGTGAAACTTCTCGCGGTTCTTAAAATAATCCACAAATGTTTGTGTGACTATATCTAATTGCTCACCACGATGCGCATTCTTATCTTCTTCTTTTGTTGATGGATTATGCTTACCTGTGCGTGGGCCGTTAAGCACAAAAACATATGTATCCTTATCAATGGATTTATCGATCAACCGGGCTAGTTTTTGAGCATCATTTTTTGTAAAATACATCCATGACCCATCTACATTCTGAGCATCTCCTCCGAGAATAACAAGCGCATATTTATCTGAAGTAGAGCCTGGAATTGACAATACATGTTTCTCATATGCTCTCTCTATATCCTCTTTTCTTAAATTATGAGCAACTCCAACCGTGCTAATTAAGCGAGTTTGACTTGCCATAACCAAAGATTCAAATTGAGGGGTAATCGCATGTTTTGGCAGAATCATTAAATTCGCGCCATTAAAGCTATGTTCTGTCATAAGTAAGGCATCAGAATTGTCATAAATTTGATAAGATAAATGCACAGAAAAAATACCCGGAGATTTAGATTTTATCTCGCGCAAAGTAGTAATACCATCCTTACCCGCAGCAATCACTATATTTCTAGTACTGCTATGTTTCGCGAGAAGTGGCCAGGCTGGCGATAAATCAGTAGAATCGATTTCTTCGATATGAATTTTTTGCGACGTTGCGCTAATATAACGTGCGACACCCCTTATTTGACTTGCCTCCCCAACATTTTTAGGATTTATAATCAAAATCATTAGCGCCTCATTTGCATGTGCATATGAAATTTGTGAGCATCCTATTAGTAATGATAACACCACCAAAATCTTCTGTATATACCGCATAATCTCTCCCTTGCTTCAAAGAATTATTTATACCGCATAAAATTTGGTTATGCTAGAAAATTATTATACTCATCATGATTCAATTTGCTTTCAAGACGGTAGATCCCCGAATTCGCAAGCGAATCCGAGAACGACGTATAAAATTACACAAATTCGATTGTGAATGTATATAAATATCATGCTTACTAAATGATCTATAATATGATATGCTGCTATCAATAAAAATGCAGATAAATATGAAAATACTCAACATAATGCTTTCTCGTGATCTTGGTGGTCTTCAACAAGTTTTCCTTGATTATAATAAAATGCTAAAAATGCAAAATATGAAGGTGATAAATGTTACAGCTAATAAGGCTGATATCAATCACGACATAACACCAAATTATATGCTTCCAAATTATTTTGGTAATTGGGACTGGATTTCAATAATTTATCTAAAATATATCATTCTCAAAACCAAGCCAGATATCATTATCGCCCATGGTGGTCGAGCAACTAAATTCTGCTTTTATGCGAAAAATAAAAAGATTCCACTAGTTGGGATTATTCATAGCGGCAAACTAAAATGGGTCGATAAAGCAAATTATATCATAGCACTCACTAAAAGCATGTGTACAAAAGCGTATGATGCTGGCATTGACCCCAGCAGATTAACAATATTGCCAAATGCAATAGATAGTAGCATTCGCAAATACGAGGCTGTAGGCGCAAAGCCCACAACAAGATTTATTCCAGTTATTGGGGTTATGGCTAGATTCGTTCCAAAGAAAGCTATTGATGTTTTTATTAAAAGTCTTGCTCTTCTTAAAACCAAAGGGATAGAGTGTGATGCTATTATAGGAGGACGAGGTGATGAAGAAGAAAATCTTCACGCTTTAGTAGACAAATATCATCTACAAGAAAATATTCAATTCATAGGCTGGGTACATGATAAAAAGGAATTTTTTGATAAAATAGATATTTTTTGTCATCCCTCAATAGAAGAGCCATTTGGGGTAATGATATTAGAAGCAATGCTCTTTGACAAACCAATTATCGCAGCAGAAGCAGAGGGTCCAAAAGAGATCATCACCAATATGAAAGATGGTATCTTAGTGCCTATTAACTCCCCCACTGCGATGGCAGAAGCTATAGAAGAATTGATCAATGATAAAGCACTTGCAAATAGTCTTGCGGATAAGGCTTTCTTGACAGTTCGCAAAGACTATGATATTAACATTGTGGGCAAAAAACTAACAGCCTTTTTACATAAAATAAAAGCATCTCATGAATCATCCAAACATCACAAAGCTAAGCACAGGCCTTACGATTCTCACATATAAAATGCCCGATATAAAAACCGTAGCTATGAATCTCATAGTCACAGTTGGTAGTAGATTCGAAACTGAAAGTGAAAATGGCATTTCGCACTTTTTAGAACATATGGCCTTTAAAGGTACGAAAACTAGAACGGCGCGCGCAATCGCAGAAGAGTTTGATTCCATTGGTGGACAATTTAATGCTTATACATCAAAAGAGCGTACAGTATATTACGCAAAAGTATTATCAGAAAATACTTCCATAGCACTGGATATAATCGCTGATATTATTCAAAATTCACGCTATACAGAAGAAGATATAAAAAAGGAATATGAAGTAATTTGCCAAGAGATCGCACAAACTCTTGACAGCCCTGATGATTTAGCTTTTGAAAATTTATATGATGTTGCATATAAGGACCAATCTTTTGGGCGTTCTATTTTAGGCACAGCAGAAAATATAGCAACTTTTACAACAGATAGCTTTAGATCTTACGTTGATGCGCATTACCACAGCGAGAATATGTTTTTATCTGTTGCAGGGGATGTGGATCATGACGAAATTGTGAAAATGGCCACGAAAATGTTTGATGTAAAACGTCAAACTTCACTTATTTCAACACCAGCAAAATATAATGGTGGTAATTCAATCGTTGCAAAGCCAAATCTTGAGCATAGCACTATAGTTATGGCTTATCCTTCAGTGTCTTATATCGAGAAGGAAAGATTCTATCATGCACAGATTTTGTCATTGATTTTGGGTGGCGGAATGTCATCAAGACTATTCCAAAAAATCCGCGAAGAGCTAGGACTTTCTTATTCAGTAGGTGCATATAATAGCAGCTATTCTGATGTTGGGTTGTTCAGTTTATATGCTGGCACAAGTCATGACAATCTTGCGCAAGTTCGCACATTATTGCTTGAAGAAGCTGCAAAAATCACATCACATATATCTGATCAAGAACTCGTGCGCGCGAAAGCTCAAATCAAGGCTAGTATTATTATGGCTGAGGAAAAAGCGTCTTATAAATCTGAAGAGATTGGAAAATCATATTCTATTTTTGGGGAATATGAAGGCCCTGAAAAGATTATGGGATATGTGAATAATACGACAGGTAAAGATGTTATGGCTATTGCAGAAGAAATTTTTAAGGGGAAAATGAGCTTGTCCGTTGTAAGCGATGATGTTGGACGGGTTGGGTGAAAATATCACTAGCAATAAACCTATAATTATGCTATTTTATTAGCATTAACCAAACCATAGATAGCAATGGATCACATCAACCCTCGGGTAGATTTAGCATTTAAAAAAATTTTCGGCGTTGAAGAAAATAAGGACCTCCTGATTTCGCTCATCAATGCTGTTGTGTCAGATGCAGATCAAGTTGCAGATGTAACTCTTCTAAATCCATATAATGCAAAAAACTTCAAGAATGATAAATTATCTATCTTGGATATCAAGGCCAAAGGTTCTAACGGAAGAAGATTCAATATAGAAATCCAAATTAGCGACGAAGCAGATTACGATCCACGCGCTTTGTTTTATTGGGCTAAAATGTACACTGATCAACTAAAATCCGGTGAAGATTATGGAAAGCTGAATAAGGCTATTGGAATTCATATTTTGAATTTTACCTCTATTCCACAAACACCAGAATATCATAATTGCTTCAAAATCAAAAATGAAACCAACAATATTGAATATTTCGAAGATTTAGAAATACATACTATTGAACTCAGAAAATTTATGAATTCGGTGGGGGATGAACTTGCTAACGTAATCTCAAGGGTTCAAAACAAGGTTGATTTATGGGCGGCATTTTTAACAAAATATGATCTTTTGAACAAGGATAATTTGTCTGGATCACTTGATGACCCAAATCTCAAAAAAGCCTTAGATGTGTTGGATGTAATGAACTTTAATCCAGTTGAAAGAGAAGAATATGAATCTCACTTAAAATGGATGCGCATTGA
>CANNRM010000046.1 GCA_947508155.1 Rickettsiales bacterium
ATATGAGTAGAGATGCATCGCATCAGGTTGCACCACAGGCACAAGCGCAAGATTCAGGGCCTTTGGGTCTTTTGCGTAAGATGTGGGGTTTTGCTGCAAAACCAGAGCCACAGGTGCAACAACATCAACAACCTCAAATGCATGTAGCTCCAGAGCTTACGTCTGCGCAGGAAGAAACTGGGGAGGTTTATGATATACCAGCATTCTTAAGACGCAGAAACAAATAGGCTATGCACTATAATAATCGATGAGTCCAAAGTCATCCTCGGTCTCGGCGTAGCTTTAGCGAAGCCAGATCGGGGATCTCGGTACATAAGAGCAATGCTCTTCTCTCATTTATACAACACACAATAATTTTTAATAACTAAGGAAAAAATAATATGACACTAAACTTAAAACAACATAAAGACGATTTGCTATTTCTGCCGCTTGGTGGATCTAATGAAATCGGAATGAATTTCAACATGTATCACCTTGATGGCAAGTGGATAATCGTTGATTGCGGCGGCGGATTCGCGGATGATTTCTTGCCAGGCGTTGATCTGGTGGTTGCAGATACTACATTTGTAACTCAAAATAAAAAAGATATCCTAGCTATCATTCTAACACATGCTCATGAAGATCACGTAGGTGGAGCTGGGTTTATGCTACAAGAGCTAAATTGTCCAGTATATACAACAAAATTCACAGCAAATTTCATCAAAGGTAAACTTGCAGAATATAGCTTCGAAAATAAACCCAAAATTATTGAAGTAGAGCCGCAATCCAAAATTAATCTTGGTCCTTTCGAAATCGAGTTCGTATCACTTACTCATTCAGCTCCTGAAATGCAGGCTCTGATGATTCGCACAAAGGTTGGAAATATTTTCCATACCGGCGACTGGAAATTTGACCATGACCCATTAATCGGTAATCCGAACGATGAAAAACTACTTGCATCTCTTGGTAAAGAGGGTGTGTTGGCGCTTGTTTGCGATTCAACAAACGTATTTACCGAAGAACATTCTGGATCAGAGGGAGATTTGCGTAAAAGCCTAGTTGATTTAATCGCTGGCTGCCCAAAAATGGTTGTTGTTACAACTTTCGCATCAAATTTAGCGCGTGTTGAAACGGTTATTCATGCAGCTGCACAAGCTGGTCGTAAAGTTGCTCTGTTGGGGCGTTCTATGCATAAGGTTTTCCAAGCTGCTCAAGATAGTGGATATTTACTTGATGTGAATAATATTATCGATGATCGTGAGATTGCTCGTTATAAAAGAAATGAAGTGCTTGTTCTTGCAACTGGTTGTCAAGGTGAGCCAATGGCTGCTACTGCAAAAATGGCTAACAAAAGCCATCCTACAGTTAGGCTTGCTCCTGGTGATACTGTTATGTTCTCATCGAAAATTATTCCTGGAAATGACAAAAAGATTTTCCGCATGTTCAATATTTTTGTGCGTGATGGGGTTGAAGTTATTACCGAAAGAGACCATTTTGTGCATGTTTCTGGCCATCCTTCTAAGCCAGAATTAAAGAAAATGTTCGATCTATTGAAGCCAACTATCTCTGTGCCAGTTCATGGTGAGCCGGTTCATTTGCATGAACATGTGCGTCTTGCAAAATCTTGGGGTGCCAAGCATGCTATTGAAGTTGAAAATGGCCTTGTTGTAAAACTTGATCCTAAAGAGCCTAAAGCTCTTGGTAAGGTACAAAGCGGCTATATGGCTGTGGATGGAAATTTCTTGCTTCCAGCTGGGTCGAATGTATTCAAAATGCGTCGTCAGATGCGTGAATCAGGGATTGTTTTCTCAAATATTACCTTGGCTGAGAATGGTGCGCTTGCATCAGCGCCAGTTATTTCTGCGCCAGGATGTTTGGATGAGATAGAAGATAGGGATATTATTGAGAATATCGTCAAGGATGTAACAGATGCTGTTAAATCAGTTCAAAAAGCTCATAAGAATCACGCTAGCGATGATCAAATTATCACTGTTGTTCGTAATTCTATCAGAAGAATTCTGAAGGAAGAAAACGGTAAGCAGCCACAGATCATGGTTTATTTGAGCAAGATTTGAGAGGGATGAAGGAAATGGTTTGACGATACCTGGGTTTTGTGTCAGAATTTGGGTATTGTTGAATAATAAGGTGGTTATATGAGTAGTGCTAATTCCTCGCAGTCTACATTGTCAGAAGCAGACCAAAAGAAAGCAGAAGCTCGCAAGCTATTTTCGTATGATTTAGATGCATTAGAAAGTCAGCTTACTAGAGTCATGATTAATATAACGAGTGATGCAAATGGCATTGTGAGTCTAACAAATCCAAGGTTTGTAGAGGCGAAAAATTCATTTATAAATTCGAAATCTCAAGACTTAGGTCCGAAAAAGTCAGCCAGAAGTGTGATGAGTTTTGCCGAAGTAGAAAAAAGTATTTTAGCAAAACTAGAGAAAAACTCTCAGAATTTTACAAATAGCGAAAAAGATGACATCAAAGCTGGCATTGATAAAAAACGTTTGTTACTTGAGCAACAATTCGTAACTGAAGATGGTATCAAAGATGCTATAATCCGTTATTTAAAAGATAATGCTATAAAATACGTGACGCCTATAGAAGCACAAAACGCTTTAACAACGATTGCAACTCAATTATCTTTACCATCAAATACTATACAATTATTAAAATCAGGAGTTGCGGAAGATAAAATACTAAAACTACTAGCCGACTCTTTTGTGCAAGAGCTTGATAAGACATCCGGTGTCATAAATGATCCCAACGCACATTCACAGCTTGTCCATAGTATAAATAAATCGATGAGCGAATCGGTTAACAAGCTCATTGTCATTGCTGGCGCCAATGCAGATATTACAAGGACTAGTACGCAAGCAGAGATGCAAGCTTTTGGTAGGTTGGTAGCAAATAGTGCGTCCGTAGGCAAATCGAGTTATACGCCTTATGCTAACAAAGCAAAAGATATACTATCCAATATAGAAATACCCTTTTCTTTATCTGGAAATAATGAATTTAAAAGACAATTGACCACATACATTTCAAATAATATATTTAGCAAAGCTAACAAATTAACTCCGAAAGAATTCGAGGAAAAATTACATGCTGCCGTACAAACAATAGGTGCGCAATATTTATCTGAAAAAATAGTAATAAATCCTAAAGGCGCACAAAAGCTTACTGAACGTATACTTGAAGCTAAAATCCCACTTAGCATAATAGCTGATCCAAACTTTGCAACGGGAGTGGCGCAAAAATTAGAAGATGATAACAAGCTTGAAAAACCAAAACTTAAAAATGACCCTACAAAACTTACTATAAACGATCTTGCGACAATAGCTGTTGAGGTTGATACTACAACAAAATCTCTTGCACAAAAAATAGCGGAAGCAAAAATCCCACTTCGTATATTAGAGAATCGAGATTTTGCGGGCGCAATCGCTGACAGATTGTCTTCTGATGAAAGGCTTAAAGGAGATCCAGCAAAGCTCAGTGTACAGGCGCTTGGTGCAATAGCGGTGGGTGTTGATCTTGGAAAGCAAATAGCTATATCTTCTAGCAATCCAAAGCCTATAGCACTTACAGATAAGGCGGTTGATGCGATAGTTGGTGGTGTTGTTGTTGCTAGAAGAGAAGCTAAAAAGAGAGAAGATATACCAGATTTTACGGATCACGCCCCTGTTCAGGAAGATGAGGAGCGTCCTAGTTATACTAATGACCTGCCGCCACTTTCTCCGACGGGAGTTACTAAAAAGATTTTACATATTGCTGGCACTACGTTCGGAGCATCTCATACTGAGAAGGATGTGGAAAAGCTAGAGGCAATAGTAGGGGGTAGTAATGTTGATTATGAAACTTTGTCCGACAAAGAGTTTCATAAAGTAATCGCTGCTGAGTTATCTGCTAGAAGGGATGCGGTAGATCTAGGTCGTATGAGTGAGATTAAATTGTCCGAGGAAGCTGCCGATTATAGGGATTATAGTGTCAAAACAGTAAGAGAGGCGATTCGATCGGTTGGAGTTAAACCTGTGGGCAGAAATGTAGTGCCAAGTGTTGTGAAAACGGTACCTCATGATGGTAGAAGTAGTAGAGCTTAATGCTATTATGCTCTCTTGCCATACTAATCGCATTATCCTCCTTCCAACAACCAAATATCCTTGAAACTTCCCTAAAAATCAGGTACTGATTAAAGCTATGATAAAAGAATATCTGCCAATTATAGTATTTTTTGCAATAGCAGTGGGGCTTTCATGCTTCATCATTATGCTTCCCAAGCTTCTTGCGCGCGATATTCCTCAAAAAGCCAAACTTAGCAGCTATGAATGTGGGTTTGAGCCATTTGGCGATGCGCGTAAGAAATTCGAAATACGCTTTTATTTGGTGGCAATTTTATTTATAATATTCGATTTAGAAATTACCTTTCTTATCCCCTGGGCTGTAACGCTTGGAAAGATAGGTGTTGTAGGCTTTTGGTCAATGATGGTGTTTTTAGCTGTGTTGACTATTGGCTTTATATATGAATGGAAGAAAGGTGCGCTAGAATGGGAATAAGATGGCCCGTCACCCCGGGCGTCATCCTCGGATTTACGAAGTAAATTCGGGGATCTCAGGAGTATATACGTCATCCTCGAGTTTTGCGTAGCAAAATCTCGGGGATCTCGTGAAGCATGAGCAATGCTCGATCCAGCATCGCTCTGCTGTCCTAAGGTCCCCGAGCTCTGCCTCCGGCAGCCTCGAGGATGACGTTGGCTTGAACATGCGATAAATAATAGAACAAACTATGGCAAAACAACTAGATCAAGATCAATATTTCAAAGAAGAGCTTTCCGACCGTGGTTATGTCATGGCGAATCTCGATGATTTGATCGGTTGGGCGCGTTCTGGGTCTCTATGGCCTATGACGTTTGGCCTAGCTTGTTGCGCAGTTGAGATGATGCAAGCTGCTGCCAGTCGTTATGATATGGATAGATTCGGCCTACTCTTTAGGCCAAGCCCTAGGCAATCTGACGTTATGATAGTCGCAGGCACGTTAACCAACAAAATGGCTCCTGCACTTCGTAAAGTATATGACCAAATGCCAGATCCAAAATGGGTTATTTCAATGGGTTCTTGCGCTAATGGAGGTGGATATTATCATTATTCATATTCTGTAGTGCGTGGTTGCGATCGTATTGTACCGGTGGATGTGTATGTACCTGGTTGTCCACCTACTGCTGAGGCATTGCTTTATGGCATTATGCAGTTGCAGAAGAAGATTAGACGTACTACGAGGTTTAAAAGATAATGTTAAATGATTGTCAAAATACAAGAATAGCGAGCGTCATTGCGAGGAGCGTTAGCGACGTGGCAATCTCCCTATTATATTTAAGTAAGATTGCCACGTCGGGCTTTGCCCTTCTCGCAATGACGCTAAATGAGGGCATATATGAATAATAAAATACAGCAATTATTCCCCGAAGCAATCTACGCCTCAACAAGTGGCATTGTATCAATCACTGTAGACTCAAAAGACATAGAAAAAACACTCACTAAACTCAAAACCGACAAAACATTGCGCTTCACCATCCTCACCGATCTTTTTGCCGCGGATTTTCCTGGGCGAGAAAAGCGCTTTGAGATAGTATATAATCTATTGAGTCTTGAAAATAACGAACGAATAATAGTAAAAACTCATCTCGATGATGGCGAAGAAGTACATAGCGCAGCTGGTATTTTTAGCGCAGCAAATTG
>CANNRM010000047.1 GCA_947508155.1 Rickettsiales bacterium
ATCCTTCCCCGACATGAGTCTAAAGATACAATTAAGTGATGACAAAGATTTGTATTTTGTAAAATTGCCCGAGTCCGATCTTAGGCATAAGATATTTACTATGCAAGATGATAGTGTAAATTATATTGTGCCTGTAAGACATGGATTTTATGTTGGTATTTCCCCTAAAGAGGGTGTGGAATTTGATGCAACAAATATAGATTGGCAACAATTAGAGACGCAAGGACATAAGATTGTTAAAGTTTATCATGCATTAGTGGGGCCGGAAGGGGATTTAAGAATAAATGATACTTCATACGGTTGGGATCGTATAGGTTCATGCTCAGAGCAAGAATCTATTTGGGGTGTTCTGGGGCCTCAATTTGTAGCGCTTATGCCTGATGTAGAAACTATTGGTACTGCTAATTTTGGAAGAATAGAGAGGCGTGATAGCGATGGAAATAAAACTGGTGTTGAAGAAGTGTTGTTTCACACAGGAGAGGTATATGCTTCAGAAGAGTTGTTGATGTTGCGTGGGCAAATAAATGGGTATAATCAAGGCACTGATGGGCATGATGTAATAAACAAAGTTCAAGCACAGAAATTGCTCTCTCTCGGTGCTGAGTATTTAGGTGGCCTACATAACACAGAATATCTATCGCAGTTTGTTGTTGGTGATTGTGACGATCTTCACCAGATTCGTTCTAGACATCATGAGTTGCAAGAATTAGTAGAATCGAATGAAGCAAGACATGACTTGTTATTTGCTGTTGCTAATAAGAGTAGATGTTCTTCTGCTATACGCTATGGCGATTTGAAAGATCTGTCAGATGATATATTAAAATTTTTAAATTCTGATTCAGCTCAAAAAGCATATGAATGCTTGATAGGCGTTAGTGAATTATTGCAAAATGCCCATGAAGTTATTGATGTGAAGCGTAATCTTTTAAAAATATACGTTGAGAAAGTTCTCGGTGATGTAGAATCTCTCGATGCGATACAGATCTTATCAGAAGATAGAATAGATGTGTTAATTTCTAAATCTGCAGTTAGTGTGTTTCGGTTAGGTGGAGTGGAGTTATCTAATATGTCTAGATTAGATATAGGTATTTTAAAAGCTGCTTTGTCATGTAATGCTATGATCTTGTATATTAATGGTCAGATATCATTTGTATCACTTGTTGAAGGTCGTGCAACGGTATTAGAGGTTAAACAACATATACTTGCTGAGAATATTTTGATGTTTGCAAGGCAAGAGAATGCTCAAATGCTTGAATTTGGTCCTATTGATCAATTATCTGAGGTGCAACTTGATTTTTTGATGTCTGATGATTCTAGGGAGTTTTTATGTAGCAGCGTAGAAGGATTTTTACAATTGGTTTCGGATATACATAGGCATGGTGATGATGCTCACTATATGGAGGCAAGAAGATTTGAGTTATCTATAGCAAGTAAATTTAATCAAGAAGTGCAAGAGGGGTGTGTCGTTAGTTTGGATCAAGAAAAATTTGACCTAATTAGCTATTATGGATTTCAACGGCATTTTATAAAACCTGGTTATATTACATTAGAGCAGCTTGTTGAATTAGAGATTACAAAATTACATAAGCTATATCTGGGCTATAGGTTTGAGGCATACTTCAAAGCTGGCGGTACCTTCGAATCTCTGGTGGCTCAGGATGCTGACCAAATGGAAAGTTTTGCAAATAATTTTGATCCTAATGCTGATCTTTCAATGCTAGGTAATCTCTTTGATTTAGAGGTAGAATAACCCCATGCCAAACCTCCTCCTAGAACTTCAACACCATCCACACCTCGTCGCAGGAATCGACGAGGCTGGGCGAGGACCGCTAGCTGGTCCGGTTGTTGCTGCTGCGGTGATTGTGAATCATGACATCATAATAGATGGAATAAATGATTCGAAAAAGCTCTCTGTGGCAAAGCGGGAGAAGTTATATGACCTCATCACCGCAAATTATACATTTGGGATAGGTGAGGCGAGTGTTCAGGAAATCGATGAGATTAATATCCTGGAAGCTACGAAGTTTGCATGTATCCGTGCTGCAGAAAAGTTGGATAACAGGCCTCATATTGTGCTTGTGGATGGCAATATGAAATTTGATGATACGCGGTATAAGAGCATCATTAAGGGCGATACGCTTTCCATATCAATCGCTGCGGCCTCGATCATTGCAAAGGTGCATAGGGATAGGTTGATGGTTGAGTTGGCGAAGGAGCATCCCGCATATTTATGGCATAAGAATAGTGGCTACGGTACTGTGGAGCATATTGCGGCTATCAGAGAATATGGTGTGACGAAGCATCATCGCGCGAAGTTTGTGCGTGGTTTTGTGTAGAAAACTCGTCATCCTCAAGTTTTGCGTAGCAAAATCTTGGGGATCTCATGTCCTAGGAGTAATATTGCTCTTGTCTCCTGAGATCCCCGAGGTTTGCTAGCAAACGCTCGAGGATGACGATTAAAATGGGGTGTAAAAAACAAAATCACATTTTTTTGCATTTTCTTCAACTTCCCCCTTGACTAATTGGTTTTTTATCTGTAGACTGGCCCATACAAATTTTTGATGAATTTACTTAAGGAGCATGGTCGTGGCTAAGAAAACAAAAGGAGTTTTAGTGAAACTTGTAAGTACTGCTGGTACTGGATATTTTTTGGTAAAACACCGTAATCCTAAGACTCAGACAGAAAAACTTGCTTTTAGAAAGTATGATCCAGTTGTTAGAAAGCACGTGGATTTCAAAGAAGAAAAAATAAAATAAGGTATTGTAGTGGCTGTAAAAATTCGTTTAGCTAGAGGTGGAGCAAAAAAAGTTCCTTATTACCGTGTTGTTGTGGCAAATGCTACGGCTCCTCGTGATGGTGACTTTCTTGAGAAAGTTGGAACATATAATCCTATGCTGCCTGCTAATGATCCTTCAAGGATCAATTTGAAAAGTGATAGAGTTCTTTATTGGTTGTCACAAGGTGCTCAACCTAGTGATAGAGTTGCAAGATTCATAGCATCTGCTGGAATCGCGCTTCCTGGTCATATTACAAAGAAAATGGCTTTACAAGCGAAGACTCATGCTACTATGGCTGAAAAAAGAAAAGCAATAGCTGATGCAGAAGCGGCAGTAAAAGCAAAAGAAGAAGCAGCGGCTGCAGCGGAAGCTAAAGCAGCTGAAAAAGAAGCGGCTAAAGCTGCAGAGGCGAAGGCGGCTGAAGAAGCTGCAGCAGCTGCTCCTGTAGTAGAAGAAGTTGCTCCAGAGGCTCCGGTTGAAGAAGCAAAAGTAGAAGAAGTTGCGGCTCCTGCAGAGGAAGCAGCGGCTGAAGAAGTTACAGAAGAAAAACCTGCTGAATAATTTCAGTTTGTGTTTTGACCATTTTCCAAATTAAATTGGACAAATGGAATTCGAATGGCGATCTTCCGGAGCGTATGCTTAATACGTGAGGACAAAATCGACCATAAGAAATTCCTTTTGTGCGGTGAAGTTCGGAAATGGATACCATATAATGCCGAATTAGCTCAGTGGTAGAGCAACCGCCTTGTAAGCGGTAGGTCGTCAGTTCGAATCCGACATTCGGCACCATCTTTATTTTTCCACATTGCCATAGGCAAAAGTCTATCAATTCATAACCTTTCACCACGCCTAAAATTTTATTGCTACGAGGGCTACAGCCCGTCTCACTTCTTCTATAAAACCTTCTGATTCGTTGTATCATGCATAATATTTTATAAAAGGGAGATTGCCACGTCGGGCTGTAGCCCTCCTCGCAATGACGATACAACTGAAGTTTCGTAATGGTGGTGAAACGTAACCACTCGACGCCGTGATCTATCGTTACGCCCCGATCATCTCCAACCTTGCAGCCTTCAACTTCTCAAAATCGTCCCCTGCATGATAAGACGATCTCGTAAGTGGGCTCGCGGACACCATTAAAAACCCCTTGGTTCTCGCCAATCTTTCCATATATTCAAACTCCTCAGGATCGACATAACGTTTGATCTCGGCATGTTTAGGTGTTGGTTGTAGATATTGCCCGATAGTCAAAAAATCTACATTTGCGGCGCGGAGATCATCCATCACTTGTGCAACTTCTTCTTTTGTCTCTCCTAGGCCAACCATCATTCCAGACTTTGTGAAAATCGTGGGATCCAGTTGCTTCACGCGATCTAGTAGATTGATGGAATGATAATAACGCGCGCCAGGGCGGATTGTTTTATATAAGGATGGCACGGTTTCAACATTATGGTTATATACATCAGGACGAGCTGCAACGACTATTTCGAGGGCGCCATCTTTCTTGAGGAAGTCCGGTGTAAGAATTTCGATTGTAGCCGTGGGTGCGGTTTTGCGAATTGCGCGAATACATTGAGCAAAATGCTCAGCACCACCATCATCGAGGTCATCCCTATCAACCGATGTGATTACAACATGTTTGAGCCCGAGTCTTGCGATGCCTTCTGCTAGTCTTTCTGGTTCATGTGGGTCCAACAGGTCTGGCCTACCAGTTTTGATATTACAAAAAGCGCATGCGCGTGTGCATACAGAACCTAGGATCATGACTGTAGCATGTTTTTGCGACCAGCATTCGCCGATATTTGGGCATGCTGCTTCTTCGCATACGGTATTAAGTTTGAGGCTACGTGCGATTTCCTTTGTTTCAAGGTATATTGCTGAGGTTGGGGCTTTTACTCGGATCCAATCTGGTCGTTTAAGAGGTGTGTTCATGTATTGTGTATGGTTTCATGGTAGCTAGAATATAAACTATCTAGGAGGAAACTTCAAGGAAACTAATTACAATTGATCACTTTGTTAAATTTTTATACATTCCTGGAAATCAACCTAGAAGAAAAATAATGACCAAAGAGTTTATATTGGGTGTTCTACAAGAATTATCTCGTAATGAAATAGTGGAAGCGGAAGGCATAGCGTCAATAAATAAGCATCTCTTGCAGCACAATGTTACTACATTGAATCTGTCATGTAACAGAATTCTTGATGTTAACAAAATTGATGATGTAGGAGCAAAAGTTATAGTTGCTGCGCTAAAAGGTTCACATGTTACTTCATTGAATTTAGAAGATAACAAAATTGGTGCTGAAGGGGCAAAAGCTATAGCTGCTGCGCTAAAAGGTTCACATGTTACTTCATTGGATTTAGGAGATAACGACATTGGTGCTGAAGGGGCAAAAGCTATAGCTGCTGCACTAAAAGACTCACATGTTACTTCATTGGATTTAGGAAGCAACAAAATTGGTGCTGAAGGGGCAAAAGCTATAGCTGCTGCACTAAAAGACTCACATGTTACTACATTGCATTTAGGAATCAACCAAATTAGCGCTGATGGAGCAAAGGCTATAGCTGCTGGGCTAAAGGGTTCGCCTGTTAATACATTATTTTTACGCGGTAACAAAATTGGTGATGAAGGAGTAAAGGCTATAGCGGATGTGCTAAAGGATTCTCATGTTACTGGATTGTGTTTCAGTGTTGACGAGGTTGGTGCTGAAGAGAAAAAAGATATAGAGGATGGACTAAAAGGTTCCTATGTTACTTGTTTGTGGTGTGATCACGGTCAGATCATGAGTTACAAAACTCTTAATATTAATCAACTTTAAATTGATTGCTAAAATCACAAAAACCAGCTAAAAGTCTCTTGCTAACGTTAATTGGAGAGATTTTATGCAATCAGAAAAA
>CANNRM010000048.1 GCA_947508155.1 Rickettsiales bacterium
AACCAATTAGTATGTATCGTCAAGGAAATTTCCTTGATCTATGTCGTGGCCCGCATGCTATGACCACTGGTTACCCGAAGCATTTTAAACTGACCAAAATCGCTGGTGCTTATTGGCGTGGTGATCATCGTAATGAAATGCTACAACGTATATATGGTACAGCCTGGGCGACGAAAGAGCAGTTGGATCAATATTTGTTCATGATTGAGGAAGCTGAAAAGCGCGACCATAGAAAATTGGGCAAGGAGTTAGATTTGTTCCATATGCAGGAAGAGGCGCGTGGGATGGTGTTTTGGCATGATCATGGTTGGACTTTATATCGTTTGATCGAGCAATATATCAGAAATAAGCAACGCAAAGATGGTTATATTGAAGTAAAAACTCCAATGCTTGTGGATAGAAAGCTTTGGGAAGCATCGGGGCACTGGGAAAAGTTTCGCGAGAATATGTTTACATCAGTAACTCATGATGAGGAAGTGTTGGCTCTGAAACCGATGAATTGTCCTTGCCATGTGCAGATATTCAATCAAGGAATCAAAAGCTATCGTGATTTGCCGATTCGTATGGCAGAATTCGGTTGTTGTCATCGTTATGAACCATCTGGTGCGCTCCATGGACTAATGCGTGTGCGTGGATTTGTGCAGGATGATGCTCATATTTTCTGTGAAGAAAGTCAGATTACCGAATAGACAATCAAATTCTGTAAATTGCTAAAGGATATATATGCAGATTTCGGTTTTACCGAAGTGAAGGTAAAATTCTCAGATCGTCCAGAGGTTCGTGGTGGGTCTGATGAAACTTGGGATAAGGCCGAAGCTGCTTTGAAAGAGGCTACAAAAGCATCTGGAATTGCATATAGTGATAATAAGGGTGAGGGAGCATTTTATGGTCCGAAACTTGAGTTCGTACTGAGAGATGCTATCGGACGTGATTGGCAATGTGGTACATTCCAGGTTGATTACGTTATTCCTGATCGCCTTGAGGCCGAATATGTCGCTGCTGGCGGAGGAAAAGAACGCCCTGTAATGCTTCACCGTGCTGTTATTGGATCCTTCGAGCGTTTCATCGGAATCTTGATCGAGCAATATGCTGGAAAATTCCCATTATGGCTTGCGCCGGTTCAAGTGGCTGTAGTGACGATTACAAGCGACGCAGATGGATATGCTAGCGAAGTTGATCAGAAGTTAAAAGATGCAGGCGTGCGAACAGCGCTTGACATTTCGAACGAAAAGATCAATTATAAGGTACGTGAATATTCCATGCAGAAGGTTCCTATGATTGCTGTTGTTGGTAAAACAGAGCAAGAAAATGGGACTGTTGCTGTGAGATTCTTTGGCTCGGATGATCAGAAGATCATGAAGCTGGAGGAGATTATTGCTATGGTGGAAGCAGAGAATAAGAAGTATTTTGGATAGAAGTGAAATCTATTCAAGCCAACGTCATCCTCGGGCGCGCTACCGCGTCCCGGGGACCTCGGGACTGTACAGGGAAGCTCGATCGAGCATTTCTCCTAGAGTGCTGAGGTCCCCGAGATTTTACTTCGCAAAACTCGAGGATGACGTTGGCCAGAACGACCATTAAACATAACGGAGAGAAGAACACACTGTGAGCAAGAGTAAAAAAGACAATTTGCCAAAGGCAAATAAAGATATCAGAGCAAGAGAAGTACGTCTTGTAGGCGTTGATGCGGAAATGTTAGGCGTTATGCCGCTTTTCGACGCACTAAAACGCGCAGAAGCACTTGGGCTTGATCTTGTTGAAATTTCTCCTGGGGCAGAGCCTCCTGTTTGTAAAATCATGGATTTTGGTAGATTCAAATATGAATCCAAAAAGAAGATGCAGGAATCTCGCAAAAAGCAGCGTGTTATTGTTCTTAAAGAGGTTAAGTTCCGTCCGAATATTGGTCAAAATGACTTCGATGTGAAAGTTCGTAACATCCAAAAATTCCTCCAAGATGGTGATAAGGTTAAAGTTTCTCTGTGGTTCAGAGGGCGTGAAATTGTACATAATGAAATTGGGAAACAAGTATTCCAACGTATTATTGAGTCTGTTGGTGAACATGCTAAACTGGAGCTTGAGCCTAAAATGGAAGGGAAGCAGATGATGATGATTATGGTTCCAAAAGTAGCCGTGGCGGAGTAATTTGGTTCTTTAATTGAGGTGAGCGTCATTGCGAGGAGCGCAGCGACGTGGTAATCTCCCTTATAATAACAAGCCCTTATAAAAAAGTGAGATTGCCACGTCGCTGCGCTCCTCGC
Organism: Rickettsiales bacterium; assembly: GCA_947508155.1. Lineage (GTDB taxonomy): Bacteria > Pseudomonadota > Alphaproteobacteria > Rickettsiales > Rickettsiaceae > CANNRM01. Next base: position 2,259 of record CANNRM010000048.1, read on the forward strand.
AATGACGACACAAAGTCACTCCCTATAAAACAAGGTAAAAAATGTCAATACATCCTTCATCTATAATCTCCTCCGAAGCTAAGCTCGGCAAAAACATCAAAATTGGTCCATTCTGCGTCATTGGTCCTAACGTTGTTTTGGGTGATAATGTTGAATTAAAATCTCATATAGTGATCGAAGGATTCACTGAAATAGGCGATGAAACGATCATTTATCCATTCGCATCAATCGGCACCTCTCCACAAGATTTGAAATATGCGGGTGAGCCTTCAAAAGTTGTGATGGGCAAGAAAAATCTCATACGTGAATATGTTACTATTCAGCCTGGTACCGCCGCTGGTGGAATGGTTACCACGATAGGCGATGGAAATTTATTGATGTTGGGCACTCATATTGCGCATGATTGCGTTGTTGGAAATAACTGTATTTTCGCAAATAATGCAACCTTAGCAGGGCATGTCGTTGTTGGTGATGGAGCTGTTTTGGGTGGCCTTGCCGCTGTCCGCCAATTTGTACGTGTAGGCCAGGGTGCTATGATCGGCGGTGTAACCGCTGTTGTGCAGGATGTATTGCCATATGCAACTGTTGCTGGTGATAGGGCGAAAATTGACGGTGTGAATATTGTTGGCATGAAACGTAATGGCTTCGATTTGAAGGAAATTCAAGCAGCTCAGAATGTTGTATCTGGGTTATTTGATGGGGAAGGTGAAGATACAATGGCAGAGCGCATTGCTACACTTCGCGAAGAATATGCGGATGACAAAGCAGCAAATATGATTTTAGATTTTGTTGAGGCGCAGCAGACTAAATTGGGATATTGCACACCGAGGGAGTAAGCGTTGTTTGTAAGTCATCACGAGGAGTCTCGTCGTAGCTTTAGCGAAGACGGACGACGTGGTGATCTCCCTTAATTAAAAAGAGAGATTGCCACGCGATTTTCAATCTCTCGCAATGACGCTTAAATTACCTGAGATCCCCGATCTGGCTTCGCTAAGAAGCTACGCCAAGACCGAGGATGACGGTCGTAGTTGCGCTAACTATAGATATCTCAAAAGGGGGTAAGTACAAGATGATCACGATACAAGTCCATGGTGGGAATGGTGAAAGAGCCATTCGTCAACTAAAGCGCAGGATGCAGTATGAGCTTATTTTCCGTTTGATGAAAGAATCGCGTTTCTATGAGCCAAAATCAGAAGAGCGCGTTCGTAAAGCTCAAGAAACTGAGAGACGCAAACGCAAAAATACTCGTAGAAAAGTCAGAGAAGGCGATTAGTTTTTTGTTTTCTGGCCGTCACCCCGGAATTTGCAAAGCAAATATCCGGGGCCTAGTTAATAAGTTCATTCCATATTGCGTCACGCACGCCTACGCATGCTCTGGGGTCTATCCGGTGTTACTAATTACACACGACTGCTACCTTGATTAACACCTTTTATGTCTTTTACGCGCGTAATATCAACGCTACCACTTTTGCCTAACATTTTATTGACTGTTTTTCCTATAGATTTGGCAGCTGATTTAAGCACCCCAGTAAATCCTCCTTTAGATTGCTTCAGCTTTGGCTCTCCTTTTTTTAGAAGTTTAGCTAAATTCTGTTGATATTGCTGTTTACTTTCATCTCTTTTCTTCATATCAGCAGCTTCGTCAGTCCTATATTGCTGCTGTTCCTTTATTTGTTTTTGTAGAGTACCTACTAACTCATCTCTAGTTTTTATATCATTCACAAACTCGGATGAATAAGAATTTTCTTTTGAGTCAGCTAATTTTTTATTATCTGCATATTGCTTATTAAGATGAGCATCAACTTTTGAAAGCAATGCGTTACTAGTATCATCATGCGATAAACTAGTCAGTGCTTTTTTTATGGTCGTGTACGTCTCATTTAACGCAGCTTCAGTACGCCCAGAGTTTTGAAATAATTTTGAAATATTTTCTTGAATATTATCTAGTGCAGTTGATCTATCGAAATTATGAGCATCGCTTCCGTTTATGCTTTGCGCTAAAGACTTTATATCGCTATTTAATTGACCAGCAACTATATTAAACTGATAGGTACGCCTAATTTCTGAGATTCTTGGATAACGCCCAACATACTCTGCTTTTTCTTTGTTGATTATCTCTGCTAGTAGTTCGGGATCTTTTAAATTAGCTTCTATTATTATCTTGGATATCTGAGCGCCTCGGTTCCTCAATTCATTCTCATTATTTTGAACTCCATATATAGAGGCTATAGCCTTTCTCGCTCTTTCTATATTTTGTTCCTTATTTTCGGAATTATAAGTGCTGGTTTTAAGGCTATTAATTGCATCTTGCAAATTTGTCATATGCTTATTCACGAACTGATCCGCTTCTGGGGCCTTAGATTCAAATTTCACAGGTTTAGATGGTGCAATTGGAGTTTTAGGTGGCTGATAAACAGCTTTCGGAACTTGTGTAGAGGCAAGATTAATGGGAGTAGATTTTGGTTGTTGCGATTCAGAGGTTTTGTTAACTTTTGCTGCGGCTTCATGAGCTAATAGAGCGGCACGAGTTTTGTGCTCGTCTGGAATAGGTGTAGTTGGATCAAACGACTTCATAGAATTAAGAGGACCTACAGCTTGTATCATGAGATCTTTATAAGCCTGTGATGATGATAAGTTAGTTTTTTTCTGTTGCGTTGATGCAGTATCGGGTTCTACAACAACAGATTTTGGTCTATCAATTTTAAGATTTCTAATATCTGAATTTGGATTTAAGGTGTCAAATGTATTCTCAAAGACATTACCAGACCGCACAATCCTATCTTTGTCTCCTTCCTTACTCATATCAATCTCCAATTTAAATTAACTTCACACTATTCTACCACCCTATCCATCTCCAAACCAAATCATTAATACTACCTCCTTACAAAAATCACCAAGAGATGTTAAAAATATCACTTATTCATTAACTCATTTGCTTTTGCAGCAGAAATATGGTTTCATTAAGAGACAAACTAATATTGGAGGATATTATGTTAGGATTACTAGTTGCCAGCGCAAAAGGAGCTGTGCGCTTTTTTAATTTTGTTGTAGAGCAAATTGATTATTTAGAAGAAGAATATGATCCGTATGAATACCCACCGACAGCTACACCACCCAATACACCGACTTCTCCAGCTCTAAAATTTTCTGATTTAGACCAATTACAACAACATGCATCAGATGGAAATATTGCGGCTTTTTATGATATTTTCTACAAAATGGTTATTGCAAAATCTCTTACAGATAAAGGCGCTGATGCTAATATACAAAAGTTACTAGAAAATCTTCAGGCTGAATCATACACACTAGAATCCACTAAAATATTACATATACTACTTGTGTTTACATATGAGCAATATCCATCTACTCTGATAGTAGCAACTCTTGGGATTGCCGCTAAAATACATTATGCAAT
>CANNRM010000049.1 GCA_947508155.1 Rickettsiales bacterium
GCAATACCAAAAGCCATGATGAGTTTTACCACGAGCGACAAATATTCACTGATTTTTGCCTCTAAAACAATTGGCGTTATACCACTAGTCATTTCAAAACTTATGAAAAAACTCCAGGCCTTCGGTATCACAAAATAAAAGACAAATAATCCACCAATAATGAATAAAACAGGCGATATTGACAGTAAAATTCTAGCTATTTTTCTTTCGGCAACATAGAGACCAGGTGAGATGAATAAATAAATTTCCAAAGCGATAATTGGCAAAGAAAGTATAAATCCAGCAAAAGTGCTAAGCGATAAATATGTAAAAAATGCCTCTGTCAAACCAGTATAAATTATACGTCTTGTATCTATACTGGAATCGACTAATGGCTGGAGTAAAAATTGGAAAATCTCACCGCTAAAATAATAGGATACAACAGAGGCTAAAAAGAAAAAAATCAACGTGATTGTAAGACGCTTTTTTAGCTCACTAAAATGCGATGCAAAAGAGTATGTTTGTAATTTATGGACAGATTGTTTTGACATCCTGCTGTGCGCTCCATTTCAGAATTTGTCGATCTTTCGTTACTAAAGTTGCTTTGTGACATATTGCTGTCGCTGTGATTATTCTGTCAAAAGGATCACCATGAAAATTACCAGGAAGCGAAGTACTAAGAGCGGCAATTTTAGGTGAAATATCTACGACAGAAAAACCTTTCATATTAGCTATAGATTCTAAAAAAAATTCCGTAGATTCTTGAATGTCGATCCGCTTCTTAGATATAAGCATTGAAATTTCCCATAAAGTAACAGAAGATAAAACTACCCCACTAGTGTTTTTAGCAGAAGTAATTAGATCTATCATTTGATTTGAGAACTTTTTGTTGTCATTAAGTAAATACCAAAGCAACACATGGGTATCTAAAATCATTTTTTAGCATCCCACGCTTCACCCCAATCTATATCAAGTGGAGAAACTATATCACCAGTAATCTTAAATCTACCTTTAAAAGATGCATGTATAGCGTCTTCCCGCTTGCCGCGCAAAGCCACAACTTTTGCTCCATTTGTATTATCTTGAGCAGCAGAAAGCTTGGTTGTTACAGCCACAGCTTTAACATTCTGTGTTTTAATATTTTTTATAGATGATACAGCCATTTTGCCACCTTTTAGTTATTTACTGTGGTTATTATAACACCCCTAATATAAGGCGTCAATATGATCTTTTTGCTCATTCTACTTCCCAATAAACTCCAATATCTTCTTCGCACAAGCCACTGCATCCATTTCCGCCGTGTTCACTGTTAAATCATATGTTGTTTTGTGCAATCTATGAAACATACCACGCGCGCATCCTAATATCCTATCACCCCGATCTTTCTCACGTTGTTCTAACGTCTCCAAATCACACATGACACCTACATAACATACATCATGACCCCTTAGGGCTTCTTTATAGCGCTCTATCTCCCCATCGAATAGGCATTCATCTACAATTACATCAAGCCCTCTATTAGAAAGTAGAACAACAGTATCAGGAATTGATTCTGCGAGTTTTTTACCCATTGTAGATGCAGTAATTTCTGTCACAAATTGTCCATGTTCATTCTTGCTTTGAGTAAACAAAAAACCTTCTGATGATTTCCCATCCATGCCCCAGAATTTAGTGTGAATCATATCAATAAACACATCAATACCAAGCTGCATCCACATTTTATCAGAGATATTTTGTATAGCTTGTGCAATAGATGTTTTTCCAGCAGATGTAGATCCATTTAATAATATAATCATTAAAATAATAACCTAGCACCTATAACCAACAGAATCACACCTGTAACTCTATTGATCCAATGCTCAATTGAACTAACTTTTTCACGTATCTTTTTACTAGATAAAAATATAGCCACAATACTATACCAAATGAATGTCTGGAAGAAAATTATTACCCCAAATACTACTAGCAATAATATAGGCATTTCAGGTTGTACCACGGCTGTAAACATACTTGTCAAAAAAAGTATTGCCTTTGGGTTTAAAATACACGTGATAAAACCAACTCCAAAAGCGGCTCGCGCTGGAATATCATCTTTATGGGATAGGTTACCGATAGATTCATGCCTTGCCTTTGCAGTAACCCCTTTATATCCGATATAAATCAAATAACTGGCACCAATATATGTAAATATCTTCAAAGCATAAGGGTTATTAATCAGTAATTCCCCTATGCCGAACAGAATATACGAAGTATGAACTATGGCCCCGCACGCTATACCTAAAGCCGTTAGAACCGCAGTTTTGCGCGAATATGTAAGACTATTCTTTACAATCAGGGCAAAATCTGGCCCTGGGCTTATAAGCGCCGCCATGAATAACGTCATTAATGTGAGTATTGAATTCATTTTTTCTTTCTTGTAAGTTGGACGAGATTATCAGTCTGCACAGCAGTTTTGGCAACTATTTTTCTTGCAACCAGAAAAACCCATACCCATTTCAGCCAACCTTCAACTTTCATTGTGGTTATAAGCTTTAAGCCATCGGGTGTTTCCTCAATTTCATGCGTACCATACATTTTAGCGCCAGGAAATGTAGTACAATCGGTAAATTTTTTACCTTTCTCTACTTCTATTAGCTCTATTTGAGCAAGTGGAGCGCCTTTAGGCTTAAGAGCAAAAAAACTTCCTTTTTCAAACCGACCTTGCAATTTGCAATATTCAACACCGGGGTTCCATTCATGCCAATTGTCAATATCAGCCCAACGATCCCAAATGTCTTTCGCTGAAGCATTTTGATAGATTTTAGTATATGTTCTTACCCACATAGATTTACCTCATTTTTTTTCATATATCTTGCCCTCTCTTCTGGTACAAACCTTTCGATCGCATATCTAAGTGCCGTACGCGGCATAACAAGTCGATGCTGATCCAAAAATTCACGTAGCACAGAGACATCCTTTTTGCCGACTTCTCGAAGCATCCAACCCGTAGCTTTATGCATTAGATCGTGTTTATCGTCTAGTAATGCCTCAGCCAACCGAAGCGTATCCTCAAATTCATTATGCCTTATGAACCACCATGTTGCAACCATTGCTACACGCCTCTCCCATAAATTATCTGAGCGTACGAGGTCATATAATATTGCTCTATCTTTATCCAAAAGATGCTTACCCACGATATAATGCGCCGACACATCAACCAAGTCCCAGTTATTAATATGAGCTGTATGTTGTAGGTAAAATTCATATATTTGGTGAGGATTATGATCATATTGTCTGATAAGAATTAGCAGCGCAAGGCATCGCTCTTCGTGTATTTTAGATGTCATTAAATCTCTCAAATCTGGAAAAGAAAGATATGCGAAATCCTTCGCAACTTGTCTAATATGTGGTGTTCTTACGCCTATAAAAACATCACCTTCGCCATATTCTCCCGCTCTCAATTTAAAGAAACTTTCACAAGTTTTTTTACGCTCAGGAGATGAGAAAGATATCAGTGCAGATTTTGCTAATTTTGCGGACATTTCGAAAATAACCTCATGAAATTTTCAGTAGTAACCTCAGCAATTTTACTAACTGGAAGCCCCTTAAGTTCAGCCAATATTTTAGCTACGTGCGCAACAAAAGCCGGCTCATTACGCTTCCCACGCATTGGTATTGGAGCAAGATAAGGCGAGTCAGTTTCTATAAGAATGCGTTCAAGAGGCACATATTTCATAGTATCGCGTAAATCTTCTGCATTTTTGAATGTGATAATCCCCGCGATAGAAATATAAAGCCCGATATCTAGTGATGCCGTTGCGAGTTCACGCGTAGAACTAAAACAATGTATCAAGCCTGGATAGGGATTGGTTTTCATTTCTGAAGACATGATGGATATAGTATCTTCATCTGCATTTCTGGAATGCACAATTACTGGTAAATTTGTTTGAGCAGATGCTTTGATATGGTTAATGAAAGACTCTTTCTGAATATCACGCTTTGAATATTCGTAATAATAATCCAGACCAGTTTCCCCGACTCCTATGACTTTTGGATGGTTGGTATAAGCTATAATTTCATCCACCGTGAGTAGTTTTTCTTTTTCTACTTCATGCGGATGAATGCCAAAAGATGCATAAATCTCAGGATAATCTTCCGCAATTTTAATGATACCAGCAAAATCGCTTGAACGCGTACAAATAGTTTGCATCAAGGATACTCCGGCAGCTTTTGCATTGGCAATGACTTGTGGTAGATCCTCTGCAAATTCTTGCATATTTAAATGGCAATGTGAGTCTATTAACATGATTATTTCAGATATTTTGTATGATTATACATACTTCTTGAAAGAAAAATAGTTTTTCTGCTTGCTATTTAATCAGTTATGTATATAATGGTGAGTACCTTCTAGGTCATTAAAGTCTATAATTTATGGCCCCTTCGTCTAGCGGTTAGGACATCACCCTTTCACGGTGGCGGCACGGGTTCGATTCCCGTAGGGGTCACCATTTACACGCAAATGGATGATATTACAAAGGCATTTTCATAATATCTTCAAACGCAGCCAATACTTTATTACGAACAGCTACCGCTGTTTGAAGCACAGCTTTCGCCTCAGATGTCGCAGCTATAACTTCAGTTAAAGATGCTTCATTTATAACAGAACGCCTCTTTACATCCTCATCCTTTCTTACGGCATTAGCAATCGTAGAAAACATTGTCGCCGCAACATTATTATTGCTACCTACATTAGCAGCACCAGCATTTTGTATTTGCTTAGAAAAAGCGATAATTTCCGCAGGATTCATTTTGGCAAAACTATTAAAGTTCTTATTTACCATCTTTTGAAATGACTCAGTCGCTTTAATGTCGCCCAAAGAGGTCATCTCCGCTTCTGGCAATTTAGCCTTCTGTGCACTTGTGGTACTGTAAGCATTTTGAGCCTGTAGTACGGCTGATGGATTTAATGCTGATATCGACATATTATTACCTTATTACATCTAAATTCTTTTGCATCATAGCTCTTGATGTAGCTATAACTTCTAAATTTGCTTCATATGCCCTTTGAGCCTCACTTGCATCAGCTCTTTCTATTTCTTTTCTCACATTTGGCATTTTAACATATCCATTTATATCAGCTGCTGGATGAGATGGCTCGTATTTAAAATCAAAATCCGACTTATCTTCATCATATTTTTTTACACGCAACAAATTTGCTTTTTTATGTTTGTCATATTTATTCTCAACAAACATAATTTTTCTTCTATACGGATCCCCTCCAGGAACATCGCTCGTAGAAAGTTCATTGGCAATATTTTCGGCAACTATTTTTAATCGCTCGCTTTGAATATTATTCCCTTGAGACGCTATTTCAATCGCCTTTTGCAAGCTATCTTCAATCGCCCAGGAGGCCATTGGAGCAAAAAACAATATAGCTATTATGATCCTTAACATATCCTATTGCCCCCCCGAACCAGACGCCGCACTGATAAGATCCATAGCACTACGATAGTTCTTAAGCGCCGCTGCTGTTTCATCACCATTCTGTGCCATATTTGTCACTTGTTTGGTTATATCCACATTATTCTTATTTGGTTTCATGGGAGAAGTCTTATCCAGCACCGCAGAATATTTACGTGCTTTATTTTTCCCAACTAGATGGTGTGGGTCCGTTGTTTTCATACGTACCTTAGGAATCCTAACCTTATGAC
>CANNRM010000050.1 GCA_947508155.1 Rickettsiales bacterium
AAATGTTAGAAATTATAAAACCTAAATGCATATCCGGCTCTCTGAATAGTTCACAAAAGATTCTAAAAATATGATAAAAAACTAAAAATATACCAGTATTATATCCCATTTGCTTTACTTTTTTAGAAGCAAAATACATTATTATCAGCAATATAATTCCTTCGAAGAAAGCCTCATATATCTGGCTTGCATGCCTTGCATGCTCTATATCATTTGGAAAAATTATGCCCCATGGCATTGATGTTATTCTACCATAAAGCTCTCCATTAACAAAATTGGCTATTCTACCAAAAAATATTGCTATTGGCGCAACTATACTCACTATGTCAGTTAAGGATAAGAAGCTGATTTTATTGCGTTTACAGAAAAGATAACTAAGCAATCCAACCCCTATCACTCCTCCGTGGAACGACATCCCACCGTTACGAATTTCAAAAATTTCTACATACTTTGCGGGATCATACATCATAATATATCCTATGCGACCACCCAAAATAACACCTATTATAAGATAAACCAAATAATCATCTAATAATTTTGGAGTAACCTCTAAAGAATATTTTATGGATAATCGTTTTGCATATGATAATCCCATCAAAATGCCTACTACATAGGCTATACCATACCAATATATGGCGATTGGCCCTATTGTCAATGCTACTGGATTTAAGTTTGGAAATGCAATCATGCTGCCTCAAGGCTTTTAATTCCCAACTCAGCAAACACAGCCTGTAATGCATTAACAAGCTCTATAATCATTGTATCTGTATGATAAGGAGTTATAGTAATTCTCAATCTCTCCGATCCACGTGAAACAGTCGGATAATTTATATGCTGTAAATATATTCCATATTCTTTGAATAATGTCTCTGAGATAGTTTTTGTAAGAAGAGGATCCCCTATTATAATTGGAATTATGTGGCTATTATTTTTGAAGTATTTTATATTTGCTTTCTCTAAAGCCAATTTAAGAGTAGAGATTCTATTTTGATGGCATATACGCTCTAAATCAGAAGATTTTAAATGGTTTATGCTGGCGTTAGCCGCTGCTGCTATCACCGGAGGCAATGACGTAGTAAATATAAAACCCGGCGCTGTAGATCTAATAGCATCTATTAAAAGATTGGTAGAAGCAATATAACCACCTATAGTACCATATGCTTTAGCAAGAGTACCTTGTATAATATCTATATCTTGTGATAGACCCATTGCATTTGCAACACCCGCTCCACGATTGCCATATAGACCTACTGAATGCACTTCGTCTATATAAGTCAAAGCATTATATTTTTTGGCTAAAGATATGATTTCATGAAGCGGGGAAACTAATCCATCCATAGAGTAGACAGATTCGAACACTATCATTTTAGGCGTTTCTAATGGCACTTGTAATAGTAAGGATTCTAAAGAATCATGATCATTATGCTTATAAATATATTTTGGAGCTTGAGAATTACGTATACCATTTATAATTGAGGCATGATTCATTTCATCTGAAAAATATACCATATTAGGCATAATTTTTGACATAGATGTAAGAGTCGCATCATTGGCAACATATCCAGAAGTAAACACCAACGCTTTTTCCTTATCATGTAGATCGGCAAGATTTCTCTCTAATTCCAACAGATATTTATTATTTCCACCTATATTTCTTGTCCCTCCAGAGCCTACGCCACAAGAATCAATAGCGCTTTTAGCAGCGGAAATCACCTTTTTATGAGCGCTCATGCCAAGATAATCATTAATGCACCATAATGTTATTTTACGATTATTGTCATCAATAGCATACGGAAGATCATCTGCTATCCGTAAAATAGGAACAAAATCCCTATATCTACCTTCTGATTTAATAGTATTTATTTGATGTTCAAAAATTTGTGAGTACATTATATAGACAGCCCTGATTCATTCCAATCTTCTAAAAATTTATCTAACCCTTTATCTGTTAAAGGATGATGCAACAATTGTTTCAAAGTGCTTAAAGGTATTGTGGCTACATCTGCACCCGCCATTGCAGACATCAGAACATGTTGCGTATGTCTTATAGAAGCAGATAAAATTTGAGTGTCATATTGAGGATAATTATCAAACATTATCCTGATATCACGAATCAATTGTTGTCCATCTTGACCTATATCATCCAACCTCCCAATAAATGGAGAAACGTACATAGCACCTGCTTTCGCCGCAAATAAAGCTTGAAGAGGGGAAAAACATAATGTCATATTCACATCTCTGCCCTGTTCATAAAAATGCTTACATGCCTTTAGCCCAGCCCAAGTTATAGGAAGCTTAAGCACAATATTATCAGCTATACCCAAAATTTTATCGCCTTGAACTAACATACCCTCATAGTCGGTAGCCGACACTTCTACGCTGACAGGACCAGATACAACCTTACAAATGTCTTTAACAGTTTCCAGAATATTACTACTTGATTTCGCGAGTAGACTAGGATTCGTGGTAACACCATCTACTGCACCATATGACATAGCCTCTTCTATCTCTTTTATATCAGCGCTATCAATAAAAATTTGCATACTTTACCTCGTTAATTTCTCTAACAGACTATCTAGTTGTTCTGGATTATTATAATAAAACACTAATTTACCACCATTACCAACTTTTTCAATTTTTACTTTAATATCAAATTTCTCCGATAGCATACTCACAATTTCATCTAGATCCCCCAATCTAGCCCCACTATCATTACGATGCTCCGGCAATCCTTTATCCCAATTCCTAACCAAATCTTCAGTTTGCCGCACATTCAATCCCTTGCTCACTATCAATTCTGCTATTTCTTCTGCATTAGGATGTCCTATCAATGCTCTACCATGACCCATAGATAAATCACCATTAAGCAATTTGTTTTTGATAGACTCTGGTAAAGTATTCAAACGCAATATATTGGCAACATGGCTTCTGCTCTTATTCACTACACTAGATAGCTCTTCCTGAGTATATCCAAATTCCCCCATCAACCGCAAATATCCCTCAGCCTCCTCTATCACATTCAAGTTTTCGCGCTGAATATTTTCTATCAAAGCATATTCAAGCATCTCTGGATTTTTTAACTCTTTTACAATGACGGGTATTACATCTAATCCAGCAATTTTTGATGCCCTCCATCTTCTTTCGCCCGCTATCAAAGCAAATCTATCATTATTTTTTACTACAACAATAGGCTGTATCAAGCCATTCTTCTTAATAGAATCCGCTAATTCATAAAGCGATTCATTGTCAAAAATTCTTCGTGGTTGATATAGGCCAGGATCGATTTGATCAACAGCTATATTAACCAAGCTCTCCCCTTCTACGATTGTTACTTTTTCGCCTAATAAAGCAGAAAGTCCTTTACCTAAGCCTCTACTAACGGACATTGCAATCTCCTATCATTTAATATTTCATCTGTTAACTCCATATACTTCATCGCACCCATGCTTTTACTATCATAAACCACTACAGGCATTCCATGCGATGGCGCTTCTGAAACTCTAACATTCCTAGGAATTATAGTACGAAAAACTAAATTGCCAAGACAATTTCTTACATCTTTTTCAACTTGCTCGGTCAATCTATTGCGTTTATCATACATAGTAAGCAAAATACCAGATATAAAAAGATTTTTGTTTAAGTTTTTTTGAATCAAATCTACCGTTCTCAGCAAATTACTTAAACCTTCTAAGGAATAAAACTCACATTGCATTGGTACCAGTAAATTATTTGCAGCAACTAAGGCGTTAATAGTCAACAATCCTAATGATGGAGGACAATCTATAACAATATACTCATACCCTTTAATATCATTGATTATAGTAGAAAGCACATATTCCCTGCTACTTTTTCCAACAAGCTCCAACTCAGCAGCGCTTAAATTTACGTCAGATGTAATGATATCCAAATTTGGAACATTGGTATGCAAAATGACTTGCTTTATATCTACACCATTAAACAGCAATTGATAAATCCCTCTTTTCCTTTGGCCCATAGCAACGCCAAAACTGCTAGTAGCATTTCCTTGAGGATCCAAATCTATCAATAAAGTCTTCTTGCCCGATAATGCCAAAGATGCCGCAAGATTAGTAGAGGTAGTAGTTTTCCCCACACCACCTTTCTGGTTTGCAACAGCTATAATCTTACTTTTTTCGTACATTAGTTATATCCACAATATGAGAGCTAAAATCTGTAACACTAGGATAAGTTATATACTCAAAGTCCCACTTTTGTAAAGCTTCTTGAAGCTCCAATTCATAATTTTTTCCTTTCAAAAGCAATATTCTATTTGTTTGTATAACATCAACACACTCTAAAACCTTATCAATAGAAGAAAAACCCCTAGTAGTTACAACATCAAACTTTTTATCACAAATATTCTCCACTCTATCATTAATCACTGTCAGTTTTAATTGCAGCAGCCTTGCAACCTCTAACAAAAAGCTACATTTTCTTTGATCGCTGTCCAACAAAGTAACATCATCCACGCCTAATATGCTTAGTACCATCCCAGGAAACCCAGCTCCAGAGCCAATATCCAATATTTTCTGCGGTTTGTTTATAAAGCGAGCCACTTGAGCAGAGTCTAACATATGCCTTATCCATATATCATCCTCGCTATTTCTAGATATAAGATTAATCTTAGAATTCCACTTTAACAAAATCTCTACATACTCAGATAATTTTAAAAATGTTTCATGTGGAACAGGATAGTATTTGAGAAATTCAAGCTTTGACATTTTTTGATTTCAGATAAATGATTATTGCCATAATAGCAGATGGAGTAACACCTTGTATAGTTTTAGCTGCAGATATTGTTAAAGGACGATGCTTTTTAAGCTTTTCTACTACCTCATTAGACAACCCACCTATCAACGAATAATCAATATCGCTAGGAATCAACACAGATTCTTCTTGCTTAAAAAGCTCAATATCCATATTTTGCCTGTCTAAATAGGCATTGTATTTTGATTCTATATATAAATATTGCAATATGTTACTGCCAATCGTAGCAACTTCTGGAAATATTCTAATAGTTTCCTCGATGCCACCATTTTGCAAACCAAGCATATCAAACGCATTACGCTTCTGGCCGTCCTGAGATACCTTAATACCTAACTCAAATAACTTACTAGATGATATCACGTCACGCGACAAAAGCTCTCTTGCGAGTTGAATTTTTTGCAATTTAGCAAAAATAAGTTTTGTCTAAAATCCGATATACAGCCTATCTCAACGCCTTTCGGAGTCAATCTAATATCAGCATTATCAGCCCTTAGAGATAATCTATATTCAGAACGAGAAGTAAACATACGATATGGTTCTGTTACCCCGAATGTCACTAAATCATCTATCATTACGCCTATATATGCATCCGAACGATCTATAACAAATGGAGCTTTACCCGCAACAAGCAAGGCGGCATTAATACCAGCAATAATGCCCTGCCCACCCGCTTCTTCATATCCAGTAGTACCATTAATCTGCCCAGCTAAAAACAACCCGCCAATCTTTTTGGTCTCTAAACTATGCTTCAGCTCTCTAGGATCAACAAAATCATATTCTATAGCATAGCCAGCTCTAATCATCCTGACATTTTCCAATCCTGGAATAGACTTCAG
>CANNRM010000051.1 GCA_947508155.1 Rickettsiales bacterium
ATGTTCGGTGCTATACATGCTATATACGAAAGAGCATCCAGTTTCAATTGACAATTATTTTGTATGATACAACAACTAAAAGTAAGCGATTATCTGAGATCAAATCAACTTATGCGATATTATTGCAACAAAGGGGGTGAAAGGTTACGTTATCAAGGTGAATATGTAAAATTTTTAATAATATAAAATAGCGCACACCCTGTAAATTCAAAGTTGGAGTTTGAATTTACAGGGTGTTTTGACAATGTACAACGCCGGAATGATATTACTTTTTCCCGTCAAGAACCCACTGACTACTCAGATAATCCTTGCCATATCTTTCCAGATACTCGTTATAACTACCCTTAAAGTCAATGATACCCCTCTCGGACATAGCAATAACTCTTGTTGCAATATGACTTGCAAAGTCACGATCATGACTTACCAATAAAAGTGTCCCCTCATATTTCACAAGAGCATCACGCAATGATTCTTTCGATTCTATATCCAAATGGTTCGTAGGTTCATCCATTACAAGAACATTACCCTGATCAAGCATAATCTTAGCGATAAGCAATCTAGCACCTTCTCCACCACTAAGAGTCAGGATGTTTTTATTCGCATCATCTTGCCTAAATAATACTTTGCCTAAAGTCCCACGAATAGCATTGTCAACTTCTTCTGGAGCCTGACGACTTAGCCATTCAAGAACAGAGATATTTTCATGCAATAATTCATGATGATCCTGAGCAAAATAACCGATATGAGGTTCATAACCCCATTCGAATGTTCCACTATCAGCTTTTACTCTATCCAAAAGAATCTTCAACAATGTAGATTTGCCAATACCATTCGGGCCAATGATAATGATTTTATCACCGCGATTTACATTGAAACTCACCTTACTTAAAACGCGTTTTTCCTCGTAATTTTTGAAAATCTCTTCTACTTTCAAAACAGTTTTACCGGAAGGGCGCTTCTGATTAAATACAAAATAAGGACTCACACGTGAGCTTTTGTGAATATCTGGCACTTCTATACGCTCAATCTGCTTAGCTTTAGATCTACTCTGCATAGCTCTAGTGCCTGCACGAAACTTATCTACAACAATCTGTAACTGAGCAATCTTCTTTTCGGCTGAGACCAATGTATGTAATTTTTGATCAATAATATCCTGCTTTTGACGAACAAAACTATCATAATTTCCGGTATATTGACGCACTTCACCATAATCTATGTCTAGAGTATGAGTTGATACATTATTCAGGAAAGTCACGTCATGTGAAATAAAAACCAACACGCCGCTGAATTTTTCCTTCAAATAACCTTCCAACCAATAAATAGACATGATATCCAAATGGTTTGTTGGCTCATCAAGAAGCAAAATATCAGGATTATTAAACAAAGCTTGCGCAAGAAGAACGCGAAGTTTATAACCTCCGGAAAGGGTAGATAATGGCTGATAATGCAATTCCTTTTTTATGCCCAAGCCTATAAGTAGCTCTTCAGCAAAAATCTCCGCAATATATCCATCATTATCCATGATAATATGTTCAAGCTCTGCAATGCGCATACCTGATTCATCATCCCAAATATCACGTTCAATCAATTGAGCTTTTTCTTGTAACGCCTTCCATAAGACCTCTTTACCAGCAATTACGCAGTCAATGATATTGGTATTTTCATATTTAAATTGATCCTGTCTTAGGGCTCCAATACGCGAGTTTTTGGAAACATTTACTTCGCCAAGACTAGCTTCTTCTTCTTGCATAAGAAGCTTCATAAAAGTAGATTTCCCAGCGCCGTTAGCACCAACAAGTCCGTATCTATCTCCTGGATTGAGATTAAGATTTACATCAGTAAAAAGTAGTTTTGCACCATAATTCATGGCTAAATTGTTTATTGTAATCATATTTTTAATTTTTTAAGTTTATATTTTTCAAAAAAGATCTGCTTTAGAGCTCCAAGCTATCGGCAGATACAAGAAAATATGATGATAAACGAATTTGTATATTTGGAAATAAACATAGTTTTTGTGCTATAAATTGGTAGGCATTGTAGCACAAAAACTAAAAGACGTCAATGCCGACTGGTAGAGCAAGGATTTTTTGTTGTTGAGTATATTTCGCTCGCAGTATAATATACCCAGCATGAAAAAAATCTTTCACATCCTCATATTCTGGATCATAGTAATGGTCGCAAGTCTACTACCCATAAGCCTTACCCGCATTGGACTAGATCTATATCTCCTCCCGCAAATCGAAATAGGAATTGCTTTCTTTCTATCTATTTATACTAGAGTATTACCATTACAGCTCTTTCTTTATGGACTCTTAATTGATGTTGCATATGGCACGCAAATTGGCATCTCAGCACTGATATTACTCATGATCAACCGCATAATTTTCCGTTTCAAAACGAATCTTTCTAAACAAGATATGAAATCGATTTTCTTATATTTTAGCGCAACATTTATAGTGATAAGCATATTGAAATACGTAATATTTGCTCTTGAATCGCATAACTACAATGTTAATCTCAAAACTATCTCAATAAACTTACTGATAAATATCGCATTTTATCCTATATTACATATTATGCTTTTATATAGCCCATATGTACAAAATAAACCATGAAACGAACGCATGATCTCCTTCGAAATCACTCTATAACCAGACGTAGTTTTATGATTATGTCAGGGCAGGCTGGTTTATTTTCTGTTCTTGCTTCCAAAATGCTATATATGCAGATTGTAGATGCTAAAAAATATCGTATCTTATCTGACAAGAATCGTATTAGCCTAGTGATGCTTTCCCCTGCGCGCGGAGAAATCACTGATCGCAATGGCAATATCATATGCACAAATCATTCCGCCTTTAGAGTAATCCTCAATAAAACAGAAAATCCTAAATATAAGGATGCTGTAAAGCATCTAGGAGATCTGCTCAATCTTTCCGAAAATGAACATATAGATCTTGCTAAAGTAGCGGCCAAAATACAAAAAAAACAACCATCTCCTTTATTTGAAAATCTGTCCTGGGAACAAGTAGCTATTATCGAGGAAAACATCTCTACACTAGATGGAATATATATCGATACCGGTCAATATCGTCAATATAACTTTGCTGAATATTTATCTCATCCAATAGGTTACATTTCTCGTATCAGCAAGCAAGATAAAGTAGATTTTGAACTTGAAAATGTTGCAGATTTTCAAATGGGCAAACATGGTATAGAGAAATTTTACGAAGAAGATTTACAAGGATCTTTTGGCATGCAAGAAGTGGAGGTAAACGCTCACGGCATGTTAATCCGTGAAATTTCTAAAACACCTAGCACTCCAGGTCATGATATCAAAACTAATATAGATACTGACATTCAAATTGCCGCCATGAAAATTCTCAACCCCAAAGGAAGCTCCGCTGTAATATTGGATCTTTTGAATGGCGAAGTAATAACTATGGCTTCTTCACCAGGGTTTGACCCAAATCAATTTGTGGGAGGAGTATCTCAAAATTATTGGAATCAAATGCTAAATGATCCACATAAGCCACTAATAAATAAATGCATTCAGAATAATTATCCTCCGGGATCTATCTTCAAGATGATTGTTGTTTTGGCAGCACTTGAAAATGGTATGGACCCAAATATAAAAATCAATTGTACAGGTCATTCCGTTCTAGGAGATAGTCACTTCAGATGTTGGTATAGACCAGGTCATGGCGAACTCGATATGGCTCACGCTATTGAGCATTCCTGCAATAGCTATATGTATTACATTGCCAAAACAATTGGCGCTGAAAAAATTGCCGAAACAGCCCGCAAATTTGGGCTTGGCTCTAACACTGGAATTGATCTTCCTTCAGAATCTGCTGGATTAATTCCAGATGCAGTATGGAAGAAAAGTAAATTCAAGCAAAAATGGACCTTAGGAGATAGTTTAAATACCGCGATAGGGCAGGGTTTTGTGCTTGCAACCCCTCTACAACTTGCATGTCTCTGCGGCTCTATAGCAAGTGGAGGAAAATTATTTACTCCACGAATTGTGGGAAGCAAAGAAATAAAAAGAATAGATGTGGCGCCAGAACATCTAGAATTCCTAAAAGCTGGAATGGTAAATGTAATTAATGCACCTTCTGGTACAGCATATGCACAAAGAATTAGCCATCCGGATTGGATCATGGCGGGCAAAACTGGCACATCACAAGTACGGTCAAAAATAGGTGAAACAGATTGGAGTACATCTGGTCCATGGGAAAGTAGAAATCATGCTTTATTTATTGGATATGCCCCTGCTCATGCACCGCGTTTTGCGATTTCTGTGGTTGTAGACCATGGTGGAGGAGGTGGTAGCGCTGCAGCGCCAATTGCCAGGGAGTTGATGCTAGAATTACGGAAGAAGTATGGGTAGTTATTAGTAACTAACATTCGTGATATATAGCGACTAAAATATGATACATCATAACTTAGTCATGACTATTCTATGATGCATCATATTTTAGTCGGGCAATTTTAATGTTTTGTAATATTCATAGTATGCTTTCACCTCCACGACGTCATCCCTGTAAAAGTTCAAAAATGCGGTGACAGAGAAATAGCTATAGATTAGTAGCTACTTCAAAAATCTATTTATTAGCCAATCTTAAATCTTTCTTGACGAAAGGATTATTTATAATATACTGGTACCTATAACTTAATCGAGACTTAATAATGCCAAAAACATTTATACCTCCGAGAGAAATCAAGAGCGACAGATTGCTAATCAGACCATTCAAGAGTGTAGATGAAGAACAAACGCTTGTTGAGGAAGTATTGGAAGAAGCGTCAGAAGATACTC
Organism: Rickettsiales bacterium; assembly: GCA_947508155.1. GTDB lineage: Bacteria > Pseudomonadota > Alphaproteobacteria > Rickettsiales > Rickettsiaceae > CANNRM01. The sequence goes on from CANNRM010000051.1 coordinate 4,817, forward strand.
GCGCTGAAATTGCGCTAAAAAATGAAATTGGATGTTACAATGATCATGGCTCGATATTTAAGTCATATGCTATCTTTTTACGAAACACAGAAAAATTAATTTGCACGATAACATTATATCCAGTTTTAGCTGCTGATGGCGTCCGGTCCGAACATTATAGAAAGATATTTCTTCCTTCGGATAAATCAAAAGGCTTGGGAACAGAGGCTCTAGCTTCTGTAATACAAAATATTATTCAGCCCGCACTAGATCATACTGTATCCGTATCAACTAATTCTGACGTAACAATAATGCCGTTTCATGGGCATCTGTCGCTATCCTCTACGGACAATTATCCATCCCTATTCTCTAATATAAAAGCTGGCATGGGCATAGACGGATGGATAGCTAAGGAAAATGTAGTAGCGTTTTGTTATCCCCCAAGAGAAGATGCTCCTCATCTAAGTCTGATGAAAGGTCTTTTTAAAGCCATATCTGATTATGATAAGGAACCTAAGCCAGAGCTAAAAAGCACTATTATTGAGCATTTACATAATATCATATTATCTACACAAGAACCTCATACTATAATTAGTGCAGCATGGGTATTATCACAAAAATATGAGGAAAATATATTAGAGAATGGTGCATTATGTACTAAATTACGCTCTGTCTACAATACGCTTGAGGTACCTATGGAGGATGGTGCTTTTTCCTGGATGAAGAAAATTATAGAGCAGCAAAAGTTCCATTATACTGACGAAGATTTACCATACAAAAATGCTATCTGCGCTATAATGCCAGAGATGTTTATAC
>CANNRM010000052.1 GCA_947508155.1 Rickettsiales bacterium
GCTAAGTATTGCCTCGATCTTTTTTATTGGTATGGTTGTACTACTACTAGACATCATAGCATCTGATACTTCATGGAATAATTTTTTTGCCGCTGAAATGTGTTGTTGTTTCTGAGGGTTGTGTTGTTTTTTAGTGGTTTTGATTGCTTTGGGTTTGATCTCCGCAGCTGCTTCTGCTTCTTTTGTGTCTTCTTGTATCACAGTCAAATCATCGTCTGAATCACTGCTATCTTCAGTGGTAGAAAAATAATCAATTGGCTTTGCGGAGATTGTTGCTTCAGATGTGAGAGTGTGTTCTTTTAATATATCTGCTATATCACGAGGATCATCATACCATATTCTTATGGTTTTATAACCATGCGCATCAGCAATTTTATCGCATAATAGATCTATGGCTTTATGCTGCTTTTTATATTCTGTTCCAGCACTATGTAGCGGTCCATCATATTCTATAATAATTTTATGCCCTTTATACTCGAAATATATGTCTACATGTCTAGAAATTTCTGCCACAAAATATTCATTTTTTGCGTTCGGAAAGAGTTTGTGTACATATTGAAAAAATTGACTTTGTGAATCAGATGTAGTTGTGGCATTTGCTTGAGGTGTATATTGGGGAATAATTGCTTTAATTTTATCAAATAATGTTGGTCTTGCGTGAAATGCAAAATTAAGTTCGTGTTGTAATACGCTATCTCGCGTAATGCTTCCTAAGTTTTTGCTAGTGAGATTTGGTATAAGGTGTTGTAATGCGCCATCACAATCATGACCTGTAAAACCGGAGATTTTTACTAAGCAATTAATCATTCGTATGGATGGGCTTGCGTCTAGTTCAGATAATGTACTGATTTTTTCTAATATTGGATTTATGATATTGCTTGTGTGGAATGTATTTAATAAGTTATGGTCTATTAAATTTGTAACTGCCTTGAGATGCATCATAAAATGTTGCAAGTGCATTTTTTCTGATAGAGATGTGTTTATTTTGGTTGTTAATCCAAGAGTATGAAATATTTTGACTGGTAAATTTGTTATATGTTTTGGTATTATGGATAAAGCATATTCAAATTCACATAATATTGCCAGTTCATCACTATTTAATTGACGATCTAATAATGAGTATAATACGCGTGTTGCCTCATGCAAATTTTCTGTAAAGGTGTCTACAACTGTTTGAGCCACTTTAGAGTGAGCCACATCTTTTGAGTAAATGGTGCGAAAAAGGTCTTTAATGCGTGTAAGTGTTTGTATTTCTTTGCTCATTATATGGCTGTAAATTTAATTAATATTTAACGTTTATACATGATTAAGCGGAAATTGTCAAGAAAAATCAAGATTTTTGCTATGAGTAACTATTCCGGTTTAAGCCCGGGATTGAGGCCCAAATAACTCCACAACGCGGCTAAAAAGTCGCCTATATCCCTTTATATTCAATGCTTAGTCACTTTTTTGTAGAATATTCAAATTCATAGTTGTAAAATGATGGAATATAACCTAACAGAGATACAAATATGGCTGTAGAGAACAAGAAAAGGAAGTGGTATAAGCCTTGGACGACTAAATCAGCAAAACATCAAATGCAGTTGATGCAGGATATGCAGAGCGATCTGCAGGATATGCAAAAGAGTTTGGCTAATACAGGCGAATGCTCATATCTGGATGAGAATAACATAGAACGTAAATTCTTTACCACAGCTAGAGAAGGTGCAAAAGATACCCAGCCTGCGGATATAAAGCCGCCGCTGGCTAACCAAGAGACTATCGATGTAACACTCGATTTCCTGAAAAACTCTCTAGGCATGGTTGTTACTGGCACCACTCTTGAAAAATCCGCTGCTAAGCTCGCAGAACTTAGTAAGGGTAAGGACGAAAAGGCGCTTGAAAATGACCCTGCGTTTCAAAGTGAATATGCTAAATTTTGCGCTGAATCGCATAAAGCTGTTGAGCAATATCATACCTATAAGATGATGCATTTTCAAAATCTTGCTCAAAAATATCCTTCTCAAGCAGAGCATTGGAACGCGATGGCGAAGGTTGCGCAGGATAACGCTGTCGCGGCTCGTAATGATGCTAAAATGAATGAGGAGGTTGCTCAATATTGGAACAAGGAGCGAGGCGTTTCTCAAACGCGAGGTAGAGATACGCCAGAGTCTGTATATGCTAGTCTAGACCCAGAAATATCAGCTTATAAGGAAAAATTGTATGATAAGGCTCAAAAAAGGGATTATGCTCCACCACCTCCGTCAAAGCGTGAGAAGCCGATATATGAGGAGGTTCAGAATTCTCCGCCTCGCAAATTAAGCGATATAGCCGCGGCTAGAACTGATGCACCAAAGCCTGAGGAGCCGATATATTCTGTTGTTCAAAAGAAGAAAGAACCGATATATGCGGAATTGGATCTGAAACCTAGCGAGGGATTAAAAAAACCTGAGAAACCTGAAGAAGTGATATATGCGACGATTGCTGAGCCGGAGGCGCCGCCAGCATTGCCTCCGAAGCTTAAGAACGTTGAATCGGAGATACCGCCGCCATTGCCTCCGAAGAAACCCTTGTTTGAGGTTACTGTTGGAGATCCTACGCATGAAGATTTGAAGCAGTATCAAAAAACGCCACCAGCACATCCTTCTGTAGAGAGTTTGAAGAAAGTTGCTGCAGCGCAGGGCTTCAAACCTACTGAGCCTTTGTATCAAAATGTTGATGCTATAAGGGATTCTTTGATCCATCCTAAAACTGCTGCTATTGTTCCACCGGCTGATGTGTCAACGCAGCTTCCGAAATTGACGAGATCGAATAGCTTTAAAGAGAAAGGTTCGGGTCTTGGTGGTGGTAAATTTTAAAAAAACTCAAAAACACACAATTTTTAGTTGTAATGTTGCAAAAATGCTGCCATATATTTTAATTGCTGTTAATGTTATTGTGAGAACGGTAACTACCAATGTCATCCAGGGCTTGATCTAGGCTTGTTGTATGGCTCGTCATCCCGGAATTTGCGCGGCAAATATCCGGGATCCAGTACTTTAATCTACTATTTTTGACATAATTTATGTTAAAAAGTAATGATTTTTATAACTGGGCCCCGGATATTTGCCGCGCAAATTACGGGGGGACGGCGCAATAATAATCAATATTTAGTAATTAAAAATAGTGGCGTGTTATGGGATGTTTCGGACAAAAAACCACTCAAAGTCCAATAGAAGAGTCGACGAGTAACGACGTAGAATTAATCTGAGATTCGGTATCACATATTAATCGTGCGTTTTTCAACGGCTAAACACGCTTCCTTAATCGCCTCTGAAAGCGTTGGATGTGCGTGGCATGTGCGTGCTATATCCTCACTTGATGCGAAGAATTCCATCGCAAGGGCTAACTCGGCAATCATTGTGCCTGCATCTGGGCCGATAATATGCCCACCGATTATACGATCTGTTGCTGTATCCACTAATATTTTCACAAAGCCATCCGTATTTCCAGTAGCGCGGGCGCGGCTATTGGCAAGGAATGGGAATTTTCCAACCTTATATGGCATTCCCGAGGCCTTAGCTTGTTCTTCCGTGACGCCAACAGATGCAACTTCTGGCCATGTATATACCACGCTTGGGATGGTTTTGTAATTCACATGTCCATGCTGGCCAGCCATAATTTCCACTGCAGCAACTGCTTCTTCTTCTGCTTTATGTGCTAGCATTGGGCCTGGAATAACGTCTCCAACGGCGTATATGCTTGGATGCTTTGTGCGGAAATATTGATCGACTGAAATATATCCGCGTTCATCACGCGTTATTCCTAGTTCATCTAGGCCTAAATTATCTGTAGATGGTTTACGTCCAACGGAAACAAGAACTTTATCGGCGGAAATGCTAATTTCTCCACCGCCTTCCGCTGGAGTGATAATTAATTCAACACCAGAGCCTTTGGTTGAGGCTTTTAGGACTTTTGTGCTCAGTAAGAACTTTACGCCTTGTTTTTCAAGAATTTTTGTAAATGCCGCGCCAACTTCTGAGTCCAAAGCTGGTACGATTTTGTTGAAATATTCTATCACTGTTACTTCTGATCCGAGCCTTCTCCATACGGAACCTAGCTCAAGACCGATATACCCTCCGCCAATAACAACCAAATGCTTTGGCACTTCTGCAAAGTCAAGCGCACCTGTTGATGATACGATATTTTTCTCGTCAATTTCAATACCTGGAAGCGTTGTTATGTTAGAACCGGTGGCAATCAGGATGTTTTTTGCTGTAAATACCTGTCCATCAATGCTTACGGTAGTTGGTGATGTGATTGTTGCTGTGCCTAGGATTTTTTGAATTTTGTGTTTGGCAAATAAGGATTCAATGCCTTTACAGAGGTCAGAAACGACTTTATTTTTGCGTTCTAGCATTTTAGAAAGATCAAGTTCTAATTTTGATGTGTTGATTCCTATGTCCTTGAAATGTAAGTTTGCATCCTCAAATTTTTCTGACATATCCAACATAGCTTTAGATGGTATACAGCCTACGTTTAAGCATGTTCCGCCAAGTGTTGGGCGTTTTTCTACGCATGCTACCTTCATGCCCAATTGGGATGCACGAATTGCGCCGGTATATCCTGCTGGTCCGCCGCCTATTATGATTAGATCAAAAGATGTGTCTGACATTGTTTGGGTTCTCCATGTTATTTTAGGCGATTATATATTATATGCAAAAAATTGCGAATAAGTTTTTGTTTATTTTTATGAAAATAGTTCTTTCTTTTTTAGAAATCTTTGAGTATGTTTGCACCTAGGGGTTTAATAAAAAGGTAATATTAATGGAGTATGTAGCAAAAATGAACTTAGATATGGCTATTGTTGTAGCATTTTTAATAATGAATCTAGGTCTTGGTATCATGGCTGGTAAAGGTATCAAAACCATCAAGGAATACGCAATTGGTGATAGAAATTTTAGTACAGCAACGCTCGCTGCGACTATTATTGCTACTTGGATTAGTGGAAGCTATTTTACTGTGTGTATTTCTCAGACTTATACTGAAGGAGTATGGTTTATTCCCGCTGTTGTAGCAGAAATGATATCATTATTAGTTGTTGGATACGTTTTGGCATCAAGGATGAAAGAGTTTTTTGGCAGTATATCAGTGGCTGAAACCATGGGTAATTTATATGGTAAAAATGTGAGGTTTATAACAGCTATATGTTCTATTGCTCAAGCTGTTGGCATGACGGCATTACAAATTCAGGTTTTCTCATCGGTATTTAGCTATTTTCTTGAGTTTTCATATTTATACGCTACGTGCATCTGTAGTTGTGTTGTTATTTTTTATTCCACTTGGGGTGGGATAAAAGCTGTTACATTTACAGATACAATTCAATTTTTGACATTTGGTATATTTATCCCATTGTTTTTCTTTTTTGTGTGCAAAGTATTTGGTGATGTTGATGCTATAACTAATGCGGTCCAAACGAATCCAATACTTGATTATACGCAATTGATAAATTGGCAGAATCCAAAATTTTGGCCTGGTTTAGCTATGTTCATTTGGTTCTTGGTCCCAGACATGAGTTCTACAGCTTTTCAGAGAGTTTTGATGGCAAAAGATACTAAACAAGTAGGGGATGCTTTTAAGATAGCAGC
>CANNRM010000053.1 GCA_947508155.1 Rickettsiales bacterium
CATGGATGGCAAAACTAGAATCAAAGAAGTGATTGAAAATGCAGCGAAAGAAATCGGAGCACCTATTGTTCTGAAAGCTTTCGTACGTTTCGAGCTTGGTGAAGGTATCGAGCAAGAAGAAACAGACTTTGCAGCTGAAGTTGCAGCTGTTGCTGGAACAAAGTAGTTTCAGCATAATTCGCGTCACCCCGGGCTTGACCCGGGGCCCAGTATTTGATACAAACTTCGATAATTTGGTATTATTTTTAAGCACTGGATCCTGGATCAAGTCCGGGATGACAGCGCAGTCACCACAACCTTACGGAAGGTAAGAGACACCCTTCTTCCTCTAAGAATTCTACCCCCATTATAATTATCATACTTTCTAGCGGCAATTCCATGATGCCATTCATATCGCGCTTCAGATGATAGCGCTAAAAGGCTCATAGGTTCAAGCCATTGATAAATCTTCGAGTTATTTTTAGAAAATTCTATCAGACAAGAAGATCCTAGGCTGATGGAGCATATAGTTTCATCAAAACATGGAATGTCTATATGAGATGCTATACCTTGCCCTGGCAAATATTCATTCACAATAACCTGATCTGGCAGAACTTTAAAAATTCCTTCTGAAAGCAGTCTATTACAGAGAGGCGCCAACCATTCAGGGATAGATCCTAGATAATAACTAGAGTCAATTTTTTTGTTTTTATAGTCATATTTATAACCATAATGTTGTACTCTACGCTTTAAATCATCAAGCCATGAATTTTGATCTATATTATTCAGTAGTTCAATTTCTTCTTCTTTTGAGATGTATGAATCAATATATTTCAGCCCTGGAATAGTTGGTTCTGGGTCATTTGGAAATAGACTTAATTGTTTCATAATTTGAATTCCCAGGTTGCAAATTTATTGTGATTTTCTAATGCGCTGCCATCGTGATGAGTCATGGTATGCTTATATCCAATATAGTCATTTGGGTCAAATGCATATTTAGTTGGTTTTCTAAACCCCGCTAAAATTGCCAATTTTTCAAGTTTAAACATATCATTATAATAATCATTATCTACTATTGTAATCAGTACTGCACCACCTTTTTTAAGCATTTGAAATGAGGAATTTAAGAAATTATATACAAGCACATAATTTGAGTTTTTCCCATTTATTGGCTCTCTACTTCCTGTATGAGGAAACTGAAAAATAATAGTATCTATGGATGAAATTCTAAAAATATCATGTAATTTTGTTCCATCTATGCCATGCATGACATGTATCTTCATTTTATTCAGAGCGCGCACATTGTGTTTTGTCTCATCGGACAATTCGCTACATTTTTCGTGTGTAGATGTTATTATTTTGTGTATAAATGCTATTTTTCTAGCAAGCGCACATGTAAAACTTAAATTACCTTCGCCAACTAATAAAGTTACTCCAGAAGAAATACGTTTAATGAAACCATATTTGGGTAGGCTTTTATATATTAGTCTAATAGGAAATATTGATTGTGTTTGTGGTGCAATCTGCTTGATCATAATGTCCTTACTTTGAGTTACAGCATCACTTGTAACAGAAAGTAAAATCAGCACTAATACTCCAAAATAAAAAAATCGATGCCTGAATTTCGGTCGCGCAAATTTTCATACTCACTATAATGATAATTATACGTGAGGTCAAAATGTTAAGCGAACAACAAAAACAAGAGCTCTACAAACTCTTATTAGATAAAGATCGTGAATCCACATTCTATGTTGGAGTTAAAACCACGGGTATTTTTTGTCGTCCTTCATGTTCCGCAAGAAAGCCAAAATTTGAAAATTGTGAGTTCTTTAAAACAGCCCAAGAAGCTTTGCTTGCTTCATTTCGGCCATGTAAACGTTGTCGTCCTCTTTCTCATCCTGATCAAGTGTCAGATTTAGTTCGCACTCTTGTTGATGCAGTTGAAGCAAACCCTGAAAAACATTGGAAAACTCACGATTTTCAGGCATTATCAGTGGATGAATCAACGGCCAGACGCCAGTTTAAAAAGAGATTCGGCATGACATTTGTAGCATATGCGAGGAATAGACGTATGGGAATAGCGATGAAACAAATAAGGGCAGGGGAATCTGTGCTAGATGCGCAGCTTAATATGGGATATGAATCAAGCAGTGGATTTAGGGATGCATTCTCCAAAATCATGGGCGCAGCACCTACCAAACATAATAAGCATCATAATATCCTGAAGGCATCCTTGTTAGACACCCCCCTCGGACCAATGCTTGCAATTGCGGATGAAGAGAAGCTATATCTCCTGGAATTCGTTGATCGTCGTGGGTTAGAGCGCGAAATTGAAAGGCTCCGCATGAAAACAAAATCAGCGATTATTCCGGGTAGTGCCGCTCCAATTACTTCTATTGAAACAGAGTTAAAAGCATATTTTGACGGAAGCTTGCGCTCGTTTAAAACCCCAATCCATCTTCTTGGCTCTCCATTCCAGAAAGAAGTCTGGGCGGAGCTAATGCGTATCCCCTATGGTACCACCAGAAGCTACGGCGCCCAAGCTAGCGCCATTGGTAAGAACAAGGCCTATAGAGCTGTTGCAAATGCCAACGGCGCCAATCAACTAGCTATTGTGATCCCATGCCATAGGATTATCAATAGCAATGGTGATCTTGGTGGTTATGGCGGAGGGGTGGAGAGGAAGAAATGGTTGATTGAGCATGAGGCAGCGCAAATAAAGATAGGTTAATTGTTCTTGACTTTTTAATAAATTCTGTTACAATGCACTCATAACTTAGCATATAAGGAATTTATTATGTCACTAGAGCAAAGAATGAAAGATCTTAATTTAATTCATTGTGCCGAAATGGGCAATGCACAAGAAGTAATTAGATCACTCAATGATGGCGCTAACCCTAATGGAACATATATGTGTTCTGCTGGAGTTCGAACTACTCCTTTGATTCTTGCGTCTATGCACAATCACATAGATGCAATAAGAATATTGGTAGCATATGGTGCAGATGTCGATATGGCCGATAATCACGGTGAGACTGCTTTGCATCATGCTTTATCAGGAGAAGCCATAAATGCAGCTTTTGTATTAATTAATGAGTTAAATGCAGATTGCAAAGCTGTAAATAATATTGGTTCAACACCTCTTCATAAATCAATATTTCTAGAGCATTTTATATTAGTATCTACATTGATTGACAAGGGAGCAGACGTAAATGCTACAACCATATACGGTACAACACCTCTTGGATTTTGCCGTAGCAATAGCAATGAAGCAATTATAATTGAATTACTTGAAAATGGTGCTAATCCAAATGTTACAGTTTCTGGCAGTAGTAAATATACGCCTCTTCATTTTGCGGTTATCAATAGTCATAATAATGCATTAATATCATTATTAAAGCATGGCGCAAAAATAGATGTTGCCGGTTCTGATGGCAAAACACCTTTAGATATAGCTTTTGACACCCATAAGATAGCAATGGCAGCAATATTGACAGCTTATGATCCAAAACTGATTTCTAAGTGCCATTTAGAAGATCCAGCAGATAAGCAGTTATTTATAGATTCATTACGTCATGCTATTTTGGATAAAAACGGGCTAGAAGATATTGATCAAAATTTAGCTGATTTGTTTAGTAAAGAATTTGTTGCATCATATCAACCTATTATAGCGGAGTATAATAGGGCTCATCAAATACCTAAAGATCATCCTATGATGAAAGTAACTTTATCAAAATATAGCGCAGAATTGTGCAGTAAAGTTTTAAACGATGAACATGTATTATCCTTGCAATCATTATGCACACGCAAAATTCTTCCTGAATTAAATTTGCTGTTGGATCAACATAATCAGGATGCTTTGGATGTGCTAGCTCTACTACCTTTTGATCAAGATATATTTTGAAGTGGAGAATTTTAGCATTTCTATCATGGTGTTTGATTTGTTATTTGCTGAAAAAATGTTATTATGGTGGTGAGACAAGGATTTATTCGTCATCCTCGGATTTGCAACGCAAATTCGGGGATCTCAGGAGTCTGGAGAAATGCTAAAATGAGCATCACTCCGCAGTCATGAGATCCCCGAACGCTTTAGTGCGTCCGAGGATGACGACCGCACCTCTCCTCAGGTACAAAAAATGAACACCAAACTACCCAAAACCCTATCATCCTTCATCTGGCACTTTTTAAAGCCGTATAAACTCCCAGCCTATATGTTTATTTTCCTTGCTACTATAGCTGGGTGTTGGGGGCCATTTAACTCTATGCTGATCAAACATATAATCAATATTCTGCCTCAAATACACATCGATAACACCGCACTTCTAATCTGGCCAACAGCCTTAATAGTACTCAATTTTCTAATCTTTGATAATGTAACTTGGCGGAGCATTGGATATATTAATTACAAGTTTCAGCCAATCATTAAAAACCAAATTATTAGCGAAACACTAAGACTTACTCTTGGTAGTGGGCATCAATTTTTTCAAGATAATTTATCTGGTCGTATTTCAAGTCAAATTACCATACTTGCTGATAATATAGAGATCATTTTACACAAAATTTCTGATGATTTAATTAGAGGCACTTCTGTGTTTTTAGTGTCATGTATCACAGCATATTATGTGAATCCAATATTTTTCTATACATTATTTGTGTGGTTTATTGCTTTTGCATCATTCAGCATGTTTATGTCAAAACGCCTGGTGAATTTAGCAGATGAGCATGCTGCGAGTGAATCAGTTCTTTCTGGACAATTGGTAGATTGCATCACAAATAATAACAATGTCAGAATTTTTGCAAAACAAGATTATGAAATTTCAAGAATGGGTCAGTTCTTGAAGATTGTGGCAAATGCATTCAAAACGAAGCAGCTTTTCATGGTTATTATGCATATTGTGCAAGGACTAATGATCGCAATAATGATGGGATTTTCCGCATATTTTTTAGTCTATTTATATAGCAAAAACTTGGTCAATATCGGAGACTTTGCTCTAATCTTTGGGCTCTCAATGGAGCTAGGACATATGATGTGGTATACAATGTCAATAGTAGATGAATTCAACCAGGCTGTAGGGAAATGCAAACAGAGCCTATCCGCTCTTATTATTGAAAGCGATAATGAATCAAATTCACAAAAATTATCAGTGACAAAGGGTCAGATTGATTTCGACAAGGTCAAATTCCATTACAAAGGAACTCATGCATTGTTTCAAGATAAATCCATCACTATTGAGCCTGGTCAAAAAGTAGGCTTAGTAGGATATTCAGGAGGTGGTAAATCCACATTTGTGAATCTTATTCTGCGGCTATATGATGTAACTGATGGGCATATCCTTATTGATGGTCAAGATATTCGTAATGTTACAGAAGATAGCCTGCGCGAAAATATAGCGATGATTCCGCAAGATCCATCTCTTTTCCATAGAAGCCTTATGGATAATATTCGCTATGGTAAAATTGATGCTACTGATGAAGAAGTAATAGAAGCTTCTCGCAAGGCTCATGCTCATGAATTTATCATCAAATTACCACAAGGCTATGAGTCTTTGGTTGGAGAGCGTGGAGTTAAGCTATCAGGTGGACAAAGGCAACGTATTGCAATAGCGCGTGCTATTTTGA
>CANNRM010000054.1 GCA_947508155.1 Rickettsiales bacterium
ACGGTACGATTTGCGAACATAAAACTTTGAGTCATAACGAATTCAAATGGCTGCTGCAAAAATCTGTCAAATACACCGGCGTAAGTTGTTGGGCCATATTCACGGACACTTACAATACCCGCATATCTCGTACCTTCAGGGCCTCTAATTTCCATAGATTTGCCACCAAAAAACAATCTATGATTTGGTATATATTTCCCTATCTCCATTTTAGGAACTCTCATAGGCATAAAATATCCACAATTAAGCGTTGCCCCAAGAAATTCTAAAATCTCACAATAATCTCCAGTCTCTTCTGAAACCACCTCTAAAAGCCTTGCGCCGTAATCTTTAAAAGTATTGATCACGCGGTTAGACATTTCCTCTAAACTTTCCGCCATCTCACGCATGTCAGATTCCCATGCTGATTTATCTGATTTTTGTAGTAATTTTTTATACCAATATTCCAAAATAGCGACACCGGCTTTATCTGGTTTAAATAATATACTGATATATAGCTCATTAAAAAAAGACTCACGAATGGCATATCTTTTATCCCATTCTTCTTGTAGATATTCCATAAAATCATGAGTTTTGCTGATAAAAGCATCACCACTATTAGCATTATCAGGAACATCTGTTATGGGTTTTTTTCGCCTTATAGTATGAAAATAAAGAGTAACATTGCCAGATGCCATGTTTTTAAACAAGAGATTACGCATATTTTTGCGTATATCTAAATCTTCGTCATCAGCTGTTTCGAAGGAATATCCATCAATTTTAATTACTTGAAGCAATTCATTATTTTTAGTCAGAATAGTTTTTCTGTCCCAATGGCATCTATATGGCACAAAATGATCAGTATGAACCTCTCTTTTTGCATAAGCTTCTTTGCTAGATTTAGTTTCAAAAATCTTCACCATACTTTTACCAAATAACTCCACTAAATATCATAGGAATTTGCGCCATAATAAAGCTTATTAGGGCATTGATTACAACGCTGAAATTTATTGATATACAACTCCATAAACCGCGGCTCTTTAAAACACAAAATATATCCTATCGCATGGATAACACCAGCGAGTAAAACTATTTGAAAATTAGATGTTTGAATAAACCCAACAACGGACACTATCATATTCAACATAGCATATTGGATACTTACACCAAAAATCAGAGTTGGTCTTGTCAACCCAACAAAAAGAGGGTCGGCACTTATATCTGCCATATGATACCTCACACATTATATCTCAATATGTATTCTAGTAGCAAATGCATTAGAAAATCAAATCTATAATTGCAAGGCAATATATAGTTTTTGGGGTGTGGGATATATATATCGAATTTTAGAGAAAAAACAGACAATAGATGGAAGGTCAATTCGAACCCGAGATTATACCAATCGCCCTGTATTAGACATCGACCTTTATTGGCCCCTCTGTCAAACCATTGATAAACTGGTGAAGATGAGGATTCTTCGTTTTCTCCACCTCATTCTTACTACCATTCCACAAAATCTTACCATTATAAATCATGGCAACATCAGTCGCTATCTGCATTGCGCTGTTCATATCATGCGTGATTGTCACAGTTGTCGCACCCAGATCCTTCCGCACCTTGATTATCAAATCATTAATCACATTAGCCATAATCGGATCAAGACCTGTTGTTGGCTCGTCAAAAAATATAATTTCAGGATTTGTACATATCGCACGAGCAAGAGATACACGCTTTTGCATACCACCCGAAAGCTCAGCAGGAAGAAGACTTAGCACACCCGAATGCAGACCAACCGCATGAAGCTTTTCCGCAGCTAAATCACGCTTCTGTGCACAAGATAATTTATTCAATTTCTCTGCAAAAAATGTGATATTATCCTCGATTGTTAAAGAGTCAAAAAGCGCGCCAGCTTGGAATAAAAAGCCGCATTTTTCCATAATACGGAACCGCGCCTTGCCAGACATATATGTCGTATCTACACCATCGATTTCTACTTTACCAGAATCCGGCATTAAAAGCCCCACAATAGTCTTGATAAGCACTGATTTACCTGTACCAGACCCACCCAAAATCACCATGGAGGATCCTTCTTTAACCTCCAGATCAACACCATCTAGAACATTATGATCCCCGAAGCTTTTATGTAAATTGAATACTTTTATTTTTATCATTTTTTTCTCGTTTATTTGCGAAACACACACTATAGAAACTCTCATCGTCATTGCGAGCGATCGTAGATCGCGTGGCAATCTCCCTTGTAAGATCAAGCGAGATCACCACGTCGCTTCGCTCCTCGTGATGACACTCGTATCCGAGAGCCTAAATCTACTTACTGAAAAACAACTCCGTAATCAAATAGTTACTCAACAATATCAATATCGATGAATTCACAACCGCCATTGTTGTTGCATCACCAACACCCCTAGCACCTTTGTCTGAATTATATCCACTATAACAACTCATTGTGGAAATAATAATCCCAAATACAAAAGCCTTCACAAGGCCTGATACAACATCAATCTGCTCCAAATATTTGAATGTATTTATGATATAATTAGCACTATTAAAATCTAATTTATGCACACTAACCATATAGCCACCCATAACACCAATAATATCACCTATAAACACAAGCACAGGCAATGTAACAGCTGCAGCCAACACACGTGGGGAAACTAGATATTTTATAGGATCAGTAGATAATGTAAACAGCGCATCAATCTGCTCTGTCACGCGCATAGTACCTATTTCAGCTGCGATAGAAGCACCAACACGCCCAGCAACCATAAGACCCGCAAGCACAGGACCAAGTTCTCGCGTGATTGAAAGAACCACAACTGTGGCAATACTACTTTCCGCCGAGAATCTCGCAAAACCGCTATAGCTTTGCAGAGCCAGAACTGCACCAGAGAAAATCGCTGTCATTCCCACCACAGGCAAAGAGTAAAAGCCAATATTGAGCATTTGTTGCATGATCATTTTCACATCATATGGAGGACGAATGATCCCAATGATAGCTTTGACTACGAACAGGCCAAACCGGCCAACGCTATTAGAAAGGCGCAATGTTTTAGCGCCAAGATTTTGACAGATATCTAGAACGAACATATAAATCCATATTGATTATACGGTTTATTATATTAGGAAAAAACGACAAGAGCAAGAAATGAGGTGAATGTTATAAAGGATTTTCTGAATCTATAGCAAAATGATCTTCTACATCCCCAGAAAACCCACTATCCGCAACATTGCCTTGAGCCGAGTTATAAACACCAGAAGCATAGCGCGATTCCTGCAGCTGAGCTTCTACAGTACGAATATTAATAAACACACTCAATAAGTCTTGTATAGTATTTTTAGACTCTAAAGATTTTATCAATTGATCATGCGATATGCCTGATATTGTTGTCTTCTGCACTTCAGACAATAAGAACTTTTTGGTGACTTCCAGAGAATATTGTCGTTCAAACAATTCATAGTAAACTTGACTGTCTAGCTCCAATATTTCATTAAGTTTTTTAACATGCTTCAAGATCAAAAGTTTTTCTTTAATTTCTCCTTTGGGACTAGCGAACATCTGTGATATAGCTACCTCATCCCTATAACGAAGATGCTTCAGCAGCTTGTTTAAAGCACCACTCAATTTTTGCTCACAAGAAGAAACCACTTGTCCTTTCATAACACCCCCTAGATTTATTAGCACCAAGGTCCCAAATTTGTCGTACAAATGGAATTTGAATGGCGAGCTCCCGCAGCGTACACTTAGTACGTGAGGACAGCGAGACCATGATAAATTGCTTTTGTACGGCAAATTTCGGACACTTGGTTATGCTAGTGGTGCACCACTAGTCATCCCCATAATACTATATCCACCATCAACATAATGCACTTCTCCAGTAACACCGGATGACATATGGCTGAGCAAATAAAGCGCAGACATCGCCACATCTTCTTGCGTTACATTACGCTTCAGTGGAGCAGTCGATGCATGCATATTCAGCATTGATCTAAAATCACCAATCGCGCTTGATGCAAGAGTACGAATCGGCCCAGCAGAAATGGCATTCACACGAATTCCATGCGCGCCCATATCATTCGCCAAATACCTAACACTCGCTTCCAACGCCGCTTTAGCAACACCCATTACGTTATAATTTGGCATCACTTTCTGTGCGCCATGATATGTCATAGTAATAATACTGCCACCATTTTTCATCAATGGCTCAACACGCTTCGCAAGCGCTGTTAGGGAATAACATGATACATTCATACTATTCAAAAAATTATCCAAAGATGTATCGATATAACGCCCTTTCAACTCATCTTTATCAGAATAAGCAATTGAGTGAACGAGGAAATCTATATTGCCGCATTTTTTTGCAATTTGTTCGAAAGTATCATCCATTGAATCCACTTCTGTAACATCACATCTAAAAAGACAATCAGCACCAATACCCATCTCTTCAGCAAGTGGAGCAAGCCTTTTCAGGATCGCATCATTAGGATATGTCATCACAATCTCAGCACCACAAGCTTTTGCAAATTGCGCGATAGGCAAGGCTATAGAAAGGTTGTTAGCAATACCAGCAATAATACCCTTTTTGCCTTTAAGAAGGTCTTTTGGAAGGTTCTTCATGTTTAATAGTTCATTCATAGCTTTCTCTCCTTTTTATATCCGTAGTCATCACGAGGGGCGTAGCGACGTGGTGACCTCCCTTGATACTTTAAGAGAGATTGCCACGCAAACTAAAGTTCGCTCGCAATGACGGCAGACCTTTTTATAAACATGATATATAGCACTAAACTCAATAATAATACAGCAAATAATTGATGAACTAGCGCCAAATGCATCGGAACCACATATATCACCGTACAAATTCCTAGCAATATTTGCATAAACACAGCTGCCACTAACATAATAACAATAGCCTTTGGAGCCCTATAAGCAAGCACACAAACCATAATTGCTAGAAAATATGCAACGCATCGATGTAAAAATTGCACAGATGCGGGGTCATAAAACATAGTCCAAGAAAACTCAAATTCGGATGGCACAAAACTATTACCCATTAAAGGGAATGTGTTGTATATCATGCCCGCATCGAGCCCGGCCACAAGAGCACCGAGGAAGATTTGGACGAATAGGAGAATAAGGGTTAAATATGCAATAAAACATGCACCGTCATTGCGAGGAGCTTCGCCCTCCTCGCAATGACGCCGAAGCACAACCAACCCTTCCCAAAAGATCACACTATAAAGCACCATCGCCGTTACCAGATGCGCAGCAAGACGAAAATGACTTACATACGGATCATCTACCAAGCCACTCTTCACCATCCACCAACCCATAAACCCTTGGAACCCAACCAGAGCGACCATTGAAACATAGGGCTTCCAGTCGCGCAAAGCACCTTTATACCAGAAAAACAAAGCTGGTAGCAATATCACCATTCCAGTAA
>CANNRM010000055.1 GCA_947508155.1 Rickettsiales bacterium
CACAAGCAAACAGCCTTTTGGAATTTTGCCACCCAAACGCTGGAACTTACCAGGATCGCGCAAGAAATCTACGATTTCTGTCAACTCTTCCTTCGCCTCATCAATACCAGCAACATCTTTAAACGTAACTTTCGGACCTTTGTCATTATTCATCATTTTAGCTTTGGATTTCCCAAAACCAAATGCGCCACCTTTTCCACCCATTTGACGCATAAAAAACGCCCATACACCAATTAACAAAATCATCGGGAACCAGGAAATAAGTATGCTTAAAAATGAATTCATACGAGTATCCGGAGGCATAATCTCAACCTTCACACCAGCAGCATTTAACCTATCTATAATCTCGTGATAATCACCAATATATGTGTCAAAACTAGTGCCATCAGTAAATTTACCTTGCAGTTTACGGCCTTGAATTTTCGCCTCAGACACTTGCTTATCTGCAACCTTTGTAATCAAATCAGACAATGGTAAATTTTGCTCCTCAGAAAAATCCCCTTGCAGAGCGTTGAATGTTAGGATAAGCACCATAAAGACACCAGCCCAAATTAGAAAGTTTTTACCAGGATTTTTCATTTTGTTTCGTTATTTAGTTTATTTATTCTAAGTGCGGTATAATATCAACATCAATAAGCGTCATTGCGAGGAGCGAAGCGACGTGGCAATCTCCCTTTTATATAAACCAAGTCACAATTTTTATATCAGAAGAGAGATTGCCACAACTGCAAGCAGCTTCGCAATGACACCTAAAATGACTTTTATTCTATTAAAGTTGACACCTACTCCTTAACCCGCGCCCTCACAGCCACTCTTTCCACACCCCTAACTTCAGCAGCAATATTTGCCACTTTATCTAACTCTTCTTGAGTACGCGCTACACCAAATATATACACCACATTCTTCATAGTGATAATAGTATAATTCACAAATTTTATATCACGTTGCATGATAGTTGTTGTCTTAATACGGCTTGTAATCCATGCATCTCTCGCATATTGAGCAGCATCAAAATAATTACTCTTCTCATCAACTTGAAGCTCATTCACAACCTCGGTAACGCCATTTTGCGCCCACGCAATATCAACCGCTTTCATTACATCTTCATCTGTGCCAACTGTACCAGTATAAAGCACCCTTCCATCAGCTACTTCTACATTGATTTTTGTGTATAAATCACGGAATCCTTGGGTCAAAAAGCTTTTTTTGATTCCAGCTGAAATTTTTACATCGTCAAATGTAGAACCAACAGTTCTATCTTTTGCAACAGCAACCGTTGTTCCAGCAGCAGTTGTAAAAATCGCCGGCATACATCCAGAGACACTAATCATCGCAAGAATTACTACTAAAATACGCATAAAAACTCCATTATTAGGGGTTGGCGGGACCGAGAGGATTCGAACCTCCGGCCTAGTGATTAGGAATCACTCGCTCTATCCAACTGAGCTACGGCCCCTCACCTTTGTAAGTAATATAGAGATGATTGAAGGATTAATCAAGTGGTTATACCAAATCTCAGATTAATTCTACGTCGTTACTCGTCGGCTCAGCTACTAAATGTAGCCTTCGCTCCTCGCGCCTAGTATAATTTAATCTGGGATTTGGTATAAGGTTTTTATACACTTACTGCAAGCGACGTATAATTACCAGGAGATCTAGCTCAAACCACCTTAACCAACACAAACCTTTTCTTCCCAGAAGCCAACTTAATCCCATCGCCAACAATATGCGCAACTGAAA
Source organism: Rickettsiales bacterium (assembly GCA_947508155.1). Taxonomy (GTDB): domain Bacteria; phylum Pseudomonadota; class Alphaproteobacteria; order Rickettsiales; family Rickettsiaceae; genus CANNRM01. The sequence continues at coordinate 1,741 of CANNRM010000055.1, forward strand.
CAACCATATTCTCATCCACGATCTTCTCATCATTAATCCTAGCACCACCACCCCGAATAAGCTTGCGCGCTTCAGATTTTGACTCAGAAAGCCCAGCCTCAAAAAATAAATCATATGCCGTAATACCAGCCGCCAAAGCAACTTCCGCAACTTCGTGCACAGGAACATCACCGCCAATTCCACCTGATTCAAACACTAAACGCGCTGTTTCTAAGGCAGAATCCGCCGCATCAACGCCATGAGACATCAATGTCAATTTATATGCAAGATCCTTCTTAGCCTCATTAATATTGCTCTCTGAAAGCGCCTTAAATGCATCCATTTGCGCATCATCCCACTCAGCATAAAGCCAAGCAAAACGCACCACATCCGCATCCTCGATATTACGCCAATATTGGAAATAATCGTAAGGGCTGAGCTGATCCTCATTTATCCACACAGCACCGCTAACAGATTTACCCATTTTTACACCAGATGATGTAGTAAGAAGCGGCGTGGTAAGGCCAAAAACCTGCTTACCAGATGCTTTATGCACAAGGTCCACACCCATGATGATATTGCCCCATTGGTCGCTACCACCAAGCTGCAACGCACAATCATGCTCCTTGTTTAGGTGATAAAAATCATATCCCTGCAAAAGCATGTAATTAAATTCTAGGAATGTGAGTGATTGCTCCCTATCTAAACGCGCTTTTGCTGATTCCATGGATAGCATTTTATTCACAGAAAAAAGACGTCCATAATCCCGCAGGAAATCAATATATTTAAGCCCTTCAAGCCAATCACGATTATTCAGCAAAATAGCATCCGACGGACCATCACCGAACTTGATAAACTTCGATAAAGACTTCACAATACCTTGGATATTCTCCTCGATTTGCTCATCAGTCAGCATCTTGCGCATCTCGTCTTTACCAGTAGGGTCACCAATACGAGTAGTCCCACCGCCAACAAGTACAATAGGCTTATGACCATGCTGCTGTAACAGACGCATGATCATGATCTGCATCATATTACCCACATGTAAGGATTTTGCTGTACAATCAAAACCAATATAGGCTGCGATTTTTTTTGTGTCTGTTATAGATTTTAATGCGTCTAGATCTGTTGCTTGGTAGAAATATCCGCGTTTTTGGAATTCAGTTATGAAGGACATGATTTTGTGTTTTTTTGGTTATGAGAAGTAAGCAAAAGAGCGTCATTGCGAGGAGCGCATGCGACGTGGCAATCTCCCTATTATTAAAGTGAGATTGCCACGTCGGACCTCGTCCTCCTCGCAATGACGCTACGTCTCTAATAACGCGAAGCATACACCTATCCGCCACAAAAATCTACCCTAAATTCGCCCTAGCAATATGCTCCTTTAAAAACTCCGGAGTAAAAGTTGCACCATTCGGCCATGTGATTGTCGCAAGCTTAGTATCAAGTCGTAGTTTTGTAAAAAAAGCTTTATCTTGAAGATCACCTTCCACAAACTCAGCGAGATCAACATTACCTTTGGATCCATCATTTAATGACACCCAAACGATATGGTCTTTTATATATTTAACGCGTATTACTTGTAGCATGTTTTTTCTCCATTGATGACTTTATGGTATATAAGAAAAACTTTCGATTGTCAAACATGTAAAACATGTTATACTGAAACAGAATCTATAAATGGTAGAATTATTATGCTAGGAGTACGTTTATCAGACGATCTATCTGAACGCTTGAATGCACTTTCATATGCAACTAATCGCCCTAAAAGCTTTTATGTGAGAGAGGCTTTGGAGGAATATTTATGCGAACATCAGGAATTATATGCCGTTATATCTGAATATGAGACCTTGAAAAAAAACAAAAAATTAAAGACTTTTTCTTTGGATGATGTAAAGAAAAAGCATGGACTAGCTTGATACATGGATAGAGTTGATGATTATAGAATTATTGCAGAAATTCATAACCACCAACTACAAATAATATTAGTTGATATAGGCCATCGTAGTGCAATATACAAGTGATATGACACTTATACAATTGGCCCTTTTTCTACAAAAGCATCTACAGCAGCTCTAAATCCATCACCAATGATATCAATTGCTATATATGCTTCATTAGCATTTATAACAATCAGATTACTTCCAGCAATAGAGCCAAACACAGATTCACATAATACGTCTACCAATTCAGGCCTAGTTTCTGCATGAGCCAATAATTCAGCTGCAATTTCAGTAGCTAAATTATGCCTCAAACTCATTGTTGTTACCACAACATCTCTAGCAACAAAAATTTCCCTGCCTTCTACAGGAGTGAAATTATACCTATTGCCTGCATACACCAATGTAGCTGCAGTAGCTGTATATCCATCAAAAGTCATAGAAAAATTTGAACCATTTGTATGATTATAGCGAGTTAGTGTTTTCATCAAAGCCTCTTGATTTAGGTTAATATGTTAAACGTTACAATCGTAATATTAACATTTTTTAAAACACAAGTCAAGAGTTTTATTATATTTTGTCAACAACTATCAATGCAATGCTAGGCTCCAAATTTGTCGTACAAATTGTATTTTTTTGAACTGGGCCCCGGTTCAAGCCTGAGGTGACAGGTGTTGCGCAGCCAATCTCGCCCCTCACCCAAGATACATCCCAGCCTCAGCCTCACGCCTCCTAATCAACCCCATCAATTTCCTCCCACCAGCAAAAACCCATTTTACGAACTCGTTATGAATCTCCTCCTCATCTGATCCATAATTGATCTTCTGGCGAAGACTGGAACGCTGCAAAGCACCACCACCTAGATTAAACACAAACGACACAAGTGCGTCGAATTGGTTCTGATCAAGTGGTGTTGTGATGTTACGATGCACGGATTTTTCTGCCATGCATAGATCATGGGCAAGAATTTCTTCTGCATATGTTTCTGATATCTCGTCGAAATGGTCATCTTTGCCTATTACATGTCCGTATCCGATGGTTTGGAAGCCCGCTGGGCAGATGTATGCTTTTGGACTAAAATGTTCAAAACTTTTGATAAAGTTGATGCCTTTATTTGATGTTTTCATATGATTCCTTTGTTTTAATTGTCATTCCCGCGAAGGCGGGAATCTAGTTGATATATTATCTGGATCCCCGCCTTCGCGGGGATGACAGTAACTTGCACGGGGATGATACTCATTTGCAATGACGACCTCTACGCCTACCTCTTCCTCGCCCGAGCAAACGCCCTCTGACCGAAGTAAAAGCTCACGATTGATGCAAAAATTGCCTGATCATCCACGCTCCAAATCACGTCAATATATTCCACCAACAGCGCAGTTCTGGTGATGTAACTATATTGAATGATCTTGATCGCCGCATACATAGCAAAAAAACTATAAGCAAGCACTGGACGTACCGTTCCATTAAGCGCATCAACCCAATCGATACCCGTTTTATAAGTGGAATAAAGCGATAGCTGCTCAACAACATCGCGGGTCATTTGGATCTCTTCGGGACTACGCCCACCCGCGATTTTGCTGAAACGAATTTGTTTATCCATAAGCTGAAGCTCATGAGATTTATCGAGTTTATCCTTGAAGAAACGTAATATCTCTGGGATTAGAGATGTAATAAATCCTGCAATGGATGCAAAAAGTGTTATCATGATTACCGCCATTTTGATGATTTTGATTGTGGATTTGATGATGATGGAAAAAAAGCGAAGCG
>CANNRM010000056.1 GCA_947508155.1 Rickettsiales bacterium
ATCACCATCAAATTTCAAAGTAACCTTCTCAAAAACTACTGGCTTTGTACAAGCAATCTCAGTCAAAAGAATCTTATACGCCTCATCCAGACCTTGTGGCACAAACTCTATCCGATCATATACTTCTTGCATCACCCTAAATTTCGCACCTAACTCCAAAATATAGCATGCATCCCACGAATAAGGACCGTCTGAGCCTGTCATCACCACAACAACAGGCACCCCATTACCCAATATATTGGCTTTACAATAATTCGCTACCTCAATACCATCAATAGGCTCGGATCCCTCTGAGAATTCAAAAACACTTTGCCCACCCTTAAAAACGGTGATCGTCTTATGCTTAGAATCATTATCCCATACTATATCATAACCATTACATTTCATGGACTGATGCCCAGTAGCTTCGACAAAACCAACACAATATACCATTGCCACTAAAAACAAAAATATCTTTTTCACTATCATAACCCTAAATTACCGCAAAGCAAAAAGACTCAACAGAGAACAACTCGATTTTAAGAATTCTGTATTTCATGTTCAGCAAGACCAGTAAACTCGATTATCTCATTCAAAGGCTTACCCTTAGATAACATCAATTTGGCAATTGCAACTTTTTCAGACCTTACCCCCTCTTCTCTTCCTCTTTCTTCTGCCTTTTTGAGGGTATTTGCTTCTATACGTAGCCATTTTAAATGATCTTCATATGCATCACGCTCTACTTTTGTAAAACTCATAACTTCTAACACGTTCAAAGCTTTCTTTAAGCTTGGGTTATTCAATTCTTTTGGTAATTTATCCGAGTTCAATAAATCATATCGTGTTAAAAAAGCCAACCACATATCTAACGAATTCTTAACCTTGGCTATAAGATCAGATAATTCATCATTAGAGTCGGGCGTGAATTTTTTCAACTCAATTGTATGTAGCTCCAAATCGTCAAAATATACAAACCCACTCTCCTTTTCAGTAACATGAAACACATTGTGATATTTAGGAGAGTCTAAAATTGATGTGAAATTCAAAATATGAATCCCTATAGCTTTGGATAGCACAGAATAATCTTCTGCTGTTTGTAATTGCTCAGTATATAATTTGCCCCAGTAATATAAGGCTCTTTTGTCATAATCAGCTTCATCGCTAATTTGAATTTCAATATTAAACCTTGTGCCATCAGGGCCTTTGGCTTTAATGTCTAAAATAGATAACTTGTCCTCTTTAAAATTTTTAGGATTATACGGGTTTAAAAGGGTAACCTCAGACACCTGGTCTTTTTGCGACACAATAGAATTTATAAGAGATATCAGAAGATCTTTATTCTCTTCAACTCCAAATATTTTCTTAAAAGCTATGTCCACTCTAGGACTAATTGAACTCATGTATTTCTCACATCATTTTAACTAATAAGCATTATAGCATGAATCTTATAGTTTAACCACAATATTGTACCAATAAATTACCGCAGCGCAAAAAGGCTCAAATTATCCGTAGAAAAGGAATTCGAGTGACGATCTCCCGTCCCGCAGCGTACACTTAAGTACGTGAGGACAGGATCATGATGAATTACTTTCTCTACGGTTAATTTGAGCCTTTTTGTCCGAACATCTTCAGCTGCTTCACATGCGCTATCGTCGTCGTCTTTACACCCTGATCCTGATGAGGATGACTCGCACAAAAAATCTCACTAAACCCCAATTTACTGGCCTCACGAATACGCGCATCAACCTGCGTTACCTTACGAACCTCGCCAGATAAACCAATCTCCCCAAAAAAAACACTACCCTGAGGCAAAGGCGAATTATTAGCAGCTGAAACTATCGCAGCCGCAACAGCTAAATCCGCCGCTGGCTCCGTAATCTTCAACCCACCAGCAACGCTCAAATACACCTCATAAGTTGAAAGATTTAGCCCATAGCGCACAGAAAGCACAGCCAGAATCATCGAGAGCCTATTGGGATCCCACCCAACCACGGACCTGCGAGGCATTGGCATGTTGCTTGGAGCAATCAAGGCCTGAATCTCCACCAGAATCGGCCTAGAGCCCTCAATACCCGCGAAAACGCTAATACCACTTACATTATTCTCACGATCCATAAGAAACAGCTCAGATGGATTCTTCACCTCACGCAATCCACCGCTAGTCATTTCAAAAATCCCAATCTCATTCACACTGCCAAAACGATTCTTCATCGAACGTAAGATTCGGAAATGATAACTCGCATCACCCTCAAAATAAAGCACTGTATCGACCATATGCTCCAGCACCTTCGGCCCGGCAAGCTGACCATCTTTCGTCACATGCCCTACAAGCAACAATATGATATCGTTACGCTTTGCGTAAGTAATCAAATCATGCGCGACAGCCCTTATTTGCGAAACAGTCCCAGGTGCAGATGAATAGTCACTGGAATATATAGTTTGGATCGAATCAATCACCACAAGCTTCACTTCGCTTTTGAGTGCATCAATAGTTGCCAGAATATCATGCACATTGGTTGCAGCTACAATGTAACTCTCTTTGCTACCCACTTGCAATCTATGAGCCCGTAATTTCACTTGCTCCGCCGATTCCTCACCAGTTACATATAAAGACTTAATCCCCGAATCCGCAAGCTGAGAGGTCAATTGCAAAAGGAGTGTAGACTTTCCAATACCAGGATCTCCTCCTACTAAAATAGCAGATGCAGGAACAAGCCCACCGCCTAACACGCGGTTAAGTTCTTCGATTGGAGTGATGATACGACTACGTTCAGACGCGCCATCACCTGATAAAATCTCAGGAGTAAGCTTGACACCTGTACGCACGGAAACGCTGGCGGAATCGTTAGTTTCCACTTCTTCATAGATGGTACTCCATTCACCACAGTCAAAGCATTGCCCAGCCCATTTCGGCGAAATGGAACCGCAGTTTGAGCATACATATTGTTTTTTTGTTTTGGCCATGTTTTTGTGTTTTTATGGGTGTGGGGTAATGTCAAGGATTGTTATTGTATCCTTATCGGGTCCATAATGCCAGAAAATTCTATAGACTCCTGAAGTATGATTTTCCGCATAAGCTTCAAATATTTCTTCTCCATTCGCACGTGAAAATTCTTTGTATTTATGGGTATTTAAACTTGGGTGCCTCGGATTGATTGACAAATACGCCAATGCTTTTTGTACCGCCTTAAAGCGCTTAGCAAGGCTTTTGTTTTGCTCTAATTTTTTAAGTACTTCAACAGTGTCATTAGAAAAGACAAGAATGAACTTCATTTTTGTCATCATCTAAATCTTTGGACAATATAGCCCAATCTTCATCATCTAAATACTGAGTAAAATCACCTATATATTGTACCTCTCCGCGCTTAGATTGCTCTAGCCCTTTAAGCAATGATTTCATTGCAGCAGGATTTTCATAAATCCAGCGCTCTCTTTCATGGATCGTCGACAAATCAACTAACTCAACCTTCTTATGGGGCAATGTACGAAAAATACTACGGCGCTTTGCCATCGGAGCAATGGGCGCTTTATTAAATTTTGATGCAGAAACTTTAGCTACAGACATTTTGATACCTTATATATACCTGTGATTATATATAAACCAACACCTTGCTTCAAGAGTAATCTTTTGTAATTGACTGATCATAGAAAAGTTATTAGGATCGAACCACATGCACAAACAGGTAATCATGTCAAAAGAACCACCACCATTACTACCTAGAAAACATACATTTGACGAAAATATTTATGCCACTCCAAAAGTAGCAACTACACCACCTCCAAGACCACCAAAACCTATAGCTCTATTACAACCGAAAGAAATAGATGAAACTTGGTATAGCGCTATAGCAGAACCTATATTTGCAGATCCAAAAACAGTATTGGCAGAAGTACATCATCCCACAGATGACATGTAAATGTCATCCCCGCGAAGGCGGGGATCCAGTTTATATAATCTTTTTGGCTATATTTTCTAAAAAAATATAGCATTTTATTTCGTCGCTAGCGCAAAATTATTTAACTGGGCCCCCGCCTTCGCGGGAGTGACAAGATATAGATGAATTGTTACACGTAATATTTCAAAACATCTTCACTCACCACACCTTCACTTTGCATACCATCAATGAGCACTATCCTCTTTGGAAATGTTTTTACTAAATCCAAAAAACACCCCCTAATTCGTTCATGTTCTGATATATCCTTATCTTCGAACTTATTATTTTCACCCCTGCTGCCTGCACGCTTTAGGCCTTCTGCAACCGGAACATCGATGAAAAAAGTTAAATCAGGATATATGTCTCCAACACACAGCTTATTCAATTCAAGTACCTTCTCATGCCCCACATAGAAGCCCTGATAACATAATGTAGAATCAATAAATCTATCGCAAATAACAGTTACTCCATCATTTAACGCGGGCAAAATGACTTTGTCTAAATGTTCCTTACGCGCAGCCATTATAAGCAGCAGCTCAGTCATATGGTCCGCTTCATTATGAATAATAATCTCTCGGATTTTTTCAGCAATAGGAGTACCGCCTGGCTCACGCGTCCAGATACATTTGATATTTTGGGATTTTAGATATTCGAACAGGCGTTTACTTTGAGTGGTTTTACCACTCCCCTCACCGCCTTCGAATGTAATGAATTTTGGGGCCATAGAGGGGAGTATAGAATATGACAAACAGGATGTCAATTAATGATCATGCTGCTGCATAGCTGCCATAAGAGTAACCAGCACAAATGCATCTTGAGCCAGATAACCTTGCTCTAATACAGCATGTCCAGCATGGAAATCTGCGCCAAAAAGATCAGTTCCCATAAGATCTGATGAATTTGCACCATGTTCAACTAATTCAGTAGCAACATTTTTCCATAATTCTTTGTCTGCGCCATTAGCAGCATTATAATATTCAGCAGTCCATTTAAGAGCTGTTTTATTATATACGTCTGTAGCATTCACAAAACTTGAATCTTTTTTACAGATATCATGTATCACTCTAGCATCTTTGAGCGAAATAGCCCAATGCAAGGTAGTAAATTTTTGATCATCAACATATTTAACATTGAATTGACTATTATTCACTATATACATAGCTTTTGCAGCTTGAGTCTTAAAATCAACATGCGCATTAACAGATACTTGCTCACACAAGTCAGTAAATGCAGTTCTTTGTGTTTGAGTATTGGCCAATCCATTAGGAACTTGCGCCATTTTGTTATATACAGCATTAATATCTGCACCATGATCCACAAGCCATTTACATACTCCAAAACCTCAGTTTGACGTAAGAAAAACCTTCAAAGAACGTTCATAAAAGGCTTGCAAAAGGATCGGAATACGAATAAATTACAATTTTTAACTTGCAATTGAAAAGAGGTAATTATGTTCGTATCCCTGACCGAGATTTTCTGCCAAATC
>CANNRM010000057.1 GCA_947508155.1 Rickettsiales bacterium
AAGAAGTGATACATCGAACGTTCCGCCACCAAAATCATAGACCAAATACATCCCCTCTGATCCATTTTCCAAACCATAAGCATATGCCGCAGCTGTTGGCTCACTAATAAGGCGCAGCACATCAAAACCAGCAAGATTCGCAGCATGTTTTACGAGATTGCGCATAGTATCATCGAAATGAGCAGGAACAGTGATAACGGTTTTTACCACTTCTTGGCCTAAATGTTGTTCAGCATTATTTTTGAGATGTTTTAGGATCAAAGATATAGATTCTGCAATAGAGAAATATTGTTCTCCTATTTTGATTTTGATAATTCCATTTTCTTCTTTAACGAGAATTTCCGTAGAATTCTTGATTTCATCAAATGTTTTACTAATAAGTCTTTTAATAGACTTGATGCCATCTTGGCCTATAGTTAGATCATCTGCAATAATTGATGGGATAATATGATCATCAATTATATATGGCTTATGATTTACAGAAAACGCTACCAAGGAATTAGTCGTACCAAAATCGATTCCCACAGCAATATCATTGCTTCTATGAGTTGTTACTGGCGCTTTAGGTTCTTGTATTTCAAATATTTGCATGAATGCAAAATAGCACAAAAATAATGAGAAATATAGCTAAATCCTTAGCAATTTAGTCGGGTATATGATTATGCCCTCAACCACTCTTTCAGTTTCGAATACCGACTCAAGCTCTTCACATTATTCACGGCAATATCCAGCGCCTTTTTCTCGCCAATAATAACCACCAACTTCTTCCCACGCGTGATAGCAGTATATATCAAGTTCCTCTGCAACATCCTAAAACTTTGTGTTGTAAGAGGTATTATCACAACCGGATATTCCGACCCTTGAGACTTATGAATCGTCGTAGCATAAGCAAGAGTGATTTGATCTAAATCAGAATAATCATATGTGATATCCCTTCCATAGAACCCAATCACCACCTCTTTCTCTATGCTATCAATAGTCTTAATTTCACCAATATCACCGTTATATATTTCCTTGTCATAATTATTCTCAGTCTGCATAACCTTATCGCCTTTAGCGAAATATTCCCCAAACTTCATCACGCCAGATTCATATCCAGGATTCAAAACTTTCTGTAATTCAATATTTAGCGATCGCGCACCAGTTCCTGACTTTTGCATAGGTGTAAGAATCTGTATGTCACGCACAGGATGAAAACCAAACTTGGTAGGAATACGTTTAGTCACGACCTCAAGCAATTTTCCCATCAAATTCTCACCTGCCTCAGCTGGAATAAAATAAAAGTCCGAAACTACATCTTTTGCGCTTTCCAAATTCGGTAAAATCCCATTATTCACCATATGTGCATTAGTGATAATATCACTCGTCGCGGCCTGCCTAAAAATCTCTGTTAGCTTTACAACTTCTACAACTTCAGAATCGATTATATCTTTGAGCACTTGCCCGGCTCCAACCGATGGTAATTGATCAACATCTCCCACCAAAAGAAGCGCTGCATTATCTGGCATTGCTTGCATGAGCGAATGAAAAAGCGATACATCCACCATGGAAACTTCATCTATCACCAAATAATCACAATCAAGCTTGTTATTAGCATTGCGTTTGAATCCACCATAGATAGGATCTATCTCAAGCAAGCGATGAATCGTTGTCGCTTCTAACCCAGTAGTTTCACTGAGGCGCCTTGCAGCCCTACCAGTTGGAGCGCAAAGTTTGATTTTAAGTTTCTTGGATTTGAGTATTGTGAGAATTGAATTTACGAGCGTTGTTTTACCAGTTCCTGGGCCACCAGTAATCACCATTAGTTTCGTAGTAAGCGCTTTAGATAAAGCAATTTTTTGCACATCAGCAAGAGTGATTTTTAATTTACTCTCAACTTCCATTGTCTCAGTTGGAATATCCATCTCACCCCAAGAAACTACCCCTTCTTTTAGTGCATTTATAGCCTGCCCCAGATTCTTTTCATATGTATGATAATTAGCAGGAAATATTGAATCCACACCTTGATGCATACTATCTTTTATAATCACACCAAGGTCTACTTCATGCATTATTGCTTCTTCGATTAATGTGTCATGTACACCTAGTAATTCACATGCTTTTTCTATCAGTAATAATCTTGGCAAACCACAATGCCCTTCAGATGTCGCACCTTCCAGCAATGCATGATGCAGGCCCGCACGCGCTCTTATCAATGAGTTTTTTGCAATGCCCAAATTACCCGCAATAGTATCCGCTATAACAAAACCGATGCCACGAATATCATTTGCAAGTTTATAAGGATTTTCTGAAACAATCTCGATAGCTTTATCGCCATAAGTTCTATAGATACGCGTTGCTCTTGCAGTGCTCACTCCATGAGATTGCAGAAACACCATAATATCACGAACTACTTTTTGTTCTTTCCAATTAGCACAAATATTTCTGGCTCTATGCTGCCCGATATTTTCCACAGTGAGCAATAAATCTGGTTGATGTTCAATGATATTGAACACCTCAGAACCAAATTTTTTGATGAGTTTTTTGGCAAAATGAGGCCCTATCCCCTTAATCAGACCAGAACCAAGATATTTTTCGATACCTTCAAGAGAACTTGGAGGAAGCGCTTTAATAGAATCAGCCTTAACTTGCAAGCCATGCTTTTTATCATTATGCCACAGACCGCCAAATTCAATATGTTCACCTATGGATATAGATGGAACACTACCTATGACAGTTACTAAATCCTTCCGCCCTTTCACATTAACGCGCAAGACGCAAAAACCATTTTCTATATTATGATATGTGATTCGTTCAATAGAACCAGAAAGCTCCACACGAGTTGTGCTGTTGGTATTGGTGGACTGTTCCATGTTGGTTGGTTTGCTATATACTTTTCTTTTTGCACAACAGAAGTAACGCCTTCATTGTTAAACCTGTGTTTTTTGATACATCAACCAGGCTCATACCATTATCGATCATTTTAATTGCTACTTGTTCCAACCCTTGCAGGATGCCTTGCTCGATGCCTTGCTTCAAACCAATTTCTACTCCCAAAGGTATACCCTCTTCACGTAATGCTTGTGCTGCTGTTCTCATAATTTCTTCTCCATCTTCTTCTGTCAAACTATTGGTTACCAATTCCTTAAGCTCAATTATATCATCTTCATGCATCCCAGTCAATGCATAGTAAGCCATCATTCTTATATAATCTCGTCCTATTTCCACCCTAATTCTTGGCAAATGATGCACCATCTCTTTCCACATTTTAAGCAAATAAGGATCTCGAATATATTTCATAGAAAGCTGCATGAAGCCTGCATATGGATGTTCTTTCAACTCATCATCTGGCATTTCCCACACGTTAATCACTTGATGATCCCCAGCCCAATATTCCTTCTCTATCACGGGATCCTCAAACAAAGCCCATAGATTTTTCTCTGCATTATACTTACGTTTGCCATTATAAAAAATCATCGGGTATATGAGTGGCAATTTCTTGGATTTTGGATGAGTTTTTAAATATCGATCACAAATATTAAATTTATATTTGAACAACCGAAAAGCCATTAAAGGATCTGGTTTACTTTGATGTTCAATGAGGATATAAATATACGCATCTTGATTTCCAGCTTTCACAGAAAAAAGAACATCGCCGATACTATTTTTAAGCCCCTCTTCTACGAAACTTTCTTTCTCAAGAGAGAGAGTATCGATATCTATTATATCTTGGATTTTGCCAGGCAAGTGAATTTGGAGCAACTCCTTAGCCACAGCTGGAATTGCCATAGAGGAGCGAAAAAATTTATCATGAGGCGGTTGAAGTATAGTCATTGCTAAACAATCTTTGGTTAAAGATTGGCATAGTAACAGAAAAATTTATGTTGGCAAGTGAAAATTAAAAATCTATATCCATCTGATACTCACACCAAGCCCTAGCCTCGTCACCTAAAAAAGGCAGAACCAAAGGCCTGATCCGCCCATAATATCCCTTCAAAAAACCCTTCTCCTTCTCGCTTAACATCTCCATATCAATCAAATCCCTTGCATATGGAACCAAAGTCAACATCTCGCATTCCAAAAACCCCTCATGCTTTCCCTTCTTCACATAAAGCATATTCTCTATCCTCACACCAAACTCACCCTCTTTATAAAACCCAGGCTCGTCCGATACAACCATACCTTCTTGCAATGCAACATTCGATCTCGCACTCCAAATATATCGTGGATATTCATGCACAGAGAGCATATTCCCAACTCCATGCCCTGTACCATGCACATAATCAACACCATCTTCCCACAAATATTGCCTAGCACACACATCCAAACTTCCACCAAACGTTCCCACCGGGACACATATGCTAGCCAAAGCAATATGCCCCTTTAACACTTGCGTATATCGGCGTTTTTGTTCGGCTGTTGGCACACCAAAAACCAACACACGCGTCACATCTGTAGTACATCCCCAATAATGCGCACCGGAATCTATTAAAAGCATTCCATCACCCTCAATCACTTTTGACCCCTTTTCTGGTGCGTGGTAATGAATGCTTGCACCATTCTCACGGAACCCTGCAATAGTATCAAAACTATTCATAACATATCCTTCTTGGCTACTACGTAATTCTGTCAATTTCAATGCGACATCATGCTCAGAAATGCCACGATTATTCTGCACCCATGCAAGCCCTTCGCAAAGCGCAACTGCATCCTTGATATGCCCCTGTTTCATGCATTCAATTTCCACAGGATTTTTACATGCTCTTGGAAGCAAGGAAGGATTCATTCCTTCTCTTTTATTATGTATCAAATTCTGCAATCCTAGAGAACAAAATGTAGGGTCGAATAGGATAGAATCCTTCGTGGCTTTTAACATATCGAATAATTCATTTTGTGGCTTGAATTGTACGAACGGTAATGATGCTTTTATTTCAGCTGTGATTTTTGATATATCAGTAAAACAAATTGCTTCATCTTGGCTGAGCATCATATAACACAAAATTACTGGTACAGATTCAATATCTGCCCCTCGAATATTTAATAACCAACAAATACAATCAGGCTCTGTTATGAGCGCATATTTTGCTTTGCTTGCGAAATTTTGACGGACCATTTTAAGCTTTTCTGCAGCATTCATTCCAGAATATTGAAGAGGATATAAATATGCTGGTATGGAAGGTAATTTTGGTTTGTTATCCCAGATCGAATCCACAAGATCTTCTGCGATTGGAATAAGCTGTAATTTAGAGGAAAATAGTGCGATTTGAGATGCAGTGAATAGCATTGGGTTATAGCCGATTTTTATTTGAGCAAGAGAAACGTCATCCCGGACTTGATCCGGGATCCAGGATATATAATCCTTAGAACTAGGCAACGGGTCTACGCCCGGGGTGACGGAATTATTTTGATC
>CANNRM010000058.1 GCA_947508155.1 Rickettsiales bacterium
AATGTTGTTATTGCACCTGATCCAATATTAAACGTAAAGTCTCAAGCAGTCAAACAAGAAGAATTAACAGAGCAAATGCGTGGCTTTATTAAAGATATGACTGACACAATATACACAGATAATGCAGTAGGTTTTGCAGCCATTCAGTTCGGCGTACCTAAAAAAATCATTGTTATAGACCTAAAAAATGATTATGAAGTAGAAAGGCCAAAAGGTTTTTATCCTCTGACTATTATCAATCCAGTTTTAACCTACCAATCTGAAGAAATGATGATAGCCAAGGAAGGATGTATGTCTATTCCGGAGATCAGACTTGACGTTCCCCGCCCTAAAGATGTTGAAATCAAGTTTGTGGATTTAGATTTCAAGGAGCATACGTTGAGGACTGGTGGGTGGCTTGCGCGCTGCATTCAACATGAAATAGACCATTTAGTAGGCAAAACATTATTGGATCATATGTCCACTCTTAAAAGGGATGTAAGCACCAGGAAGCTCGAAAAGTTCAAAAGAAGAGCCTTGTAATTTTTTAATTGCAGACAAATTCAATTCATGATAGATACATCTCGTGCTTTAAACAACCGGGAGTAATATGAATACGAAGCTTACTAACAAAACTACTATCAACAAATTATACAAAAATGTCTCAAAGCACATCGATCAAGCTCGTCAAGGTGCACAACGTGCCATTGATACAGAAATGGTCAATGCATATTGGCACATTGGTCGAGAGATTATTGCTGAAGAACAAAAAGGGGAGTCAAAAACGCAATATGGAGCTTATATACTTGACGAGCTATCTGTGAAGCTAATGGAGCAATATGGCAAGGGATTTGGTGTATCTCACCTTAAAAACATCAGACAATTTTATATAATCTATGCTAATCGAAATCTTGCAAATGTGCATGAGGCGCAAACCCGCATAGAAACGGCAAAGATTAGCTACGCACTAGAGCAAAAATCTGACATTTATGCCCCTCAAACCCGCATAGAAACGGCAAAGATTGGCTACGCGCTAGGGGAAGAGTTTGGTCTCAATGCGCCTCAACCCCCTATGTCGCCAATATTACGGGGCCCTTTTCATCCCAGATTAGGGTGGATTCACTACCGCGCTTTAATGCGTGTAACAAGACAAGAGGCGCGTCAGTTTTATGAAATAGAAGCAATAGCAAATAATTGGTCAGGACGAGAGCTCGAGAGACAAATCTCCAGCTTGCTATTCGATAGATTGGCGAAAAGTAAAAACAAACAAGGTTTATTGGAATTGGCATCCGCGGGTCAAGAAATTACAAATCCAGTAGATGCAATAAGGGATCCGATGGTTTTAGAGTTTTTGAATATACCAGAAGCACACGCTCTTGTTGAATCTAAACTCGAAGAAGCGCTAACTAGCAACTTGCAGCAGTTCTTGCTTGAATTAGGAAAGGGATTTGCCTTTATAGCCAGGCAAAAACGCCTTACGCTTGATGGAGATAACTATTATGCTGATTTGGTTTTATATCACGTGATATTAAAATGCTACGTTATTATAGATATAAAAACTAAAAAATTATCTCATGGAGATTTAGGGCAAATGCAACTTTATGTCAATTATTTCGATCAAGAAGTCAAAATGAAAGATGACAATCCCACAGTAGGGCTGGTATTATGTACCGCAAAAAATGATTCTATGGTACAATACACTCTTGGCGAGAAAAACAAACAAATATTCGCTAGTAAATATAGCATGCATTTTCCTAGTATTTCAGTGCTGGAAAATGAGATGAATGAGTTAAGTAAAAAATTCAATCTAATGAATGAAGAGATATAAGAATGAAAGTAATATTTATGGGTACGCCGGATTTTGCGGTACCAACATTGCAAAATCTACTAAATAGTAAACATACAGTTTCTGCTGTTTTTACGCAAGCGCCAAAGCCAAAAGGTCGTGGGCTTATAGAGACCCCATCACTAGTGCATGAGCTTGCATCGAAACATTCCATTCCGGTATATACACCTAAAACTTTGCGCGCAGAAGAAGCTTTAGAATTAATTAACAATATTGAAGCTGATATAATTGTTGTTGTAGCCTATGGCTTTATAATTCCCAAATCTATTTTAGAAGCGAAAAAATATGGTTGCTTAAATATCCATCCATCTGCTTTGCCAAGATTTCGTGGGGCAGCTCCATTGCAACGCACAATTATAGCCGGCGATAAAACAACGGAAGTATGTATCATGCAAATGGATGAGGGGCTTGATACAGGGGATGTTTTGCTTGCGAAGAGGATAGATATCGACCCACGCATGACATTTAAAGAATTGCATGATAAATGTGCGATAATAGGCGCGGATGAACTTGTTTGGTGCTTAGATAATTTCTCGACATTAAAACCAATGAAGCAAACAGAGGAAGGCTTGGTATATGCTCATAAGTTAACCAAAGAAGAGGGGGTAATTAATTGGGGTGATGCAGCATTTGCGATCGATTGCAAAATACGTGGTATGAATCCATGGCCAGGGGTGTTTTTTGAATATAAAGGTGAAATGATTAAGGTTCTGGAAGCGGAATATCAAGATATTGAGCATGATTTTAAGCCTGGTACCATTATAGATGATAAGCTTACTGTGGCTTGTGGAAAGGGGGTATTGTCTATGAAAAGACTACAGAAGCCCGGTAAAAGTGCTATATCTGTAGAAGAGTTTTTAAGGGGATATCCGATTAAAAGCGGAGAAGTAATATAAAAAGAGTTGGTGAGCCCGTCGGGATTCGAACCCGAGACCCCCTGATTAAAAGTCAAGTGCTCTACCGGCTGAGCTACGGGCTCCCACATCTTCTTCGTTTTTTGTGATTTATTTTTTAAAAATATCATGCTCTCGCTGTCCTCACGTACTAAGTGTACGCTGCGGGAGCTCGGCAATCATTTTTAAATCTAAATCCCAAAACACTTCGAAGCTTTCGTCACCTGAGTCTTCTGCGATTTATTTTTTTTAAACAATAATCACAAACTTCTACACCTGAAACTTAGGTGCAAAATATGGTTTACTTTATCGCTGAAAAACTCTAAGATGTCAAGCTATATTTTTAAAAACTTGTAAATAATCATGACATCCAACACAGCAATCATCATTCCATCTAGACTAGGCGCAACAAGACTTCCGGAAAAACCACTTAAAATGATCGGCAATATGACTATGATCGAACATGTCACAATGCGTGCTCTAGAGAGTAATTCGGGCGATGTATTTGTAGCAACTGATTCAGAATTAATCGCAGAAAAAGTGCGCAAAGCTGGCGGTACTCCTGTGATGATTTTAGAAGATGTGCCAACTGGTACAGATAGAGTATGGGAGGCGGTAAAAAAAATAGATCCAACGAAAAAATTCAAATATATAGTAAATTTACAAGGAGATTTGCCACTTGTAAATCCAGATATAATAAAAAAACTAGTAAATATGCTGCATAATAGTAATGCAGATATAGTCACGCCTGTTATCAAAGAAGCTTCTGAGCAGCCTAATAATCCTGGTAATGTAAAAGCAATTATGGGATTGCAAAATCAAGCATTATATTTCTCACGTCAGCATATTCCATCAAATTCTGATTGGTATTGGTATCATATTGGAATCTATGGATTTAAACGCGATAGTTTGGAGCGCTTTGTCAATTTACCACAATCTCATACAGAGCTTATGGAAAAATTAGAGCAACTGCGCGCGCTTGAAAACGGTATGACAATAGATCTTTGTGTTGTAGATGAGAATGCGGTTTCTGTAGATACTCAGGATGATCTTGATAAGGTTATAGCACAATATAACAAAAAAATTGCATAGTAGCTTTTAAATTGCTAGTAAAGTTTGGTTAGCTTTTGTATGATACATACTGAAATAGAAACCATATAATAATTTTATGAAAAAACTCATACTTCTCTTGTGCGCCTTATTGTCTTCAAATGTTGCAATTGCGGATACTCGGATCAAGGATATAGCGACCTTCGACGGTATACGTGACAACCTTTTAGTGGGGTATGGGCTTGTTGCCGGTTTGAATAATACAGGCGATAATTTACAGAATGCGGTTTTTACTCAGCAGGGCTTGACGGATTTTCTGGAGAGGCTTGGTGTGAATATGCAAGGAGCTAATCTTAAAACTAAAAATATCGCTGCTGTAATGGTTACTGCGAATTTGCCGCCTTTTGCGCGCCAAGGTGCCAGAATAGATGTTAAAGTAAGTGCTATTGGTGATGCTAAAAGCATAAAAGGTGGAACTCTTCTTGCTACGCCATTATTGGCTGCAAATGGTGATGTATATGCTGTCGCCCAGGGTCATGTCGCAATACCAGACTTCACTCCAGCTGGTGAAGATGTGAAAACTCGTGGATCATCGCTCGATACAAACGGATTTATTCAAAGTGGCGCGATTGTTGAGAATGAACTTGATTTCGACTTAAAAGACTTTTCTCGCTTAAGGCTTGCGCTTAATTTCCCAGACTTCACAACTGCAATTAAGGTGGCGGATGCTATTAACAATCATATCCCTGGAAATACCGCTATAGCAACAGATGCTGCAACGATAAGTATCACAGTACCTAATTACAAAAAAGATGATATCGTTGAATTTATATCGGATGTAGAATCGTTGAATGTACAGCCTGATTATAAGGCAAAAGTTGTGATCAATGAATCCACTGGTACAGTTGTTATTGGTGATAATGTGCGCATTAGGCCAGTTGCTATTGCCCAAGGTAATTTAATTATCAATGTTGGAGATAGGCAGCAAGCGGGTTATCCTGGCGCTACTCCTGTTGCAAGGCAAAGTCTTGTTGATTCCGCTATTAATAAAAGGCGCGGAGTCGGTGTGGAGATGTTAGAGGGTGGTGCAAGTCTCAGCGATTTAGTCTCTGGGCTTAATAAGCTTGGTGTTTATCCGCGTGATATTGTAAATATTTTGCATAATATGCGCTCCGTCGGGGCATTGGATGCGACGATTGAGGTGAAGTAGATCCTTCCACGTCAAGCCGGGGATGACGTGGGTAGTTCTGTTTAAAAAATAATTACTAACAACAAACACTTATGGCTATTTCTCCTGTAATCAGCACATCTCCTGCGCCACTAGAGCCAACTCGGCATAAGAAATTGCATGCGCCTCGGGCTAATGATTTTCAAAAAATTCTTTCTAAACAAATCAACAAAGCCAAAGCTCAGCCGGCAGACGTTCGTACCAAAATGGACCAAATTAAAAAAACCAATCCATCTATCCAAAAATCCTATAACAATACCGTGAACACACCCCTTGCGAAAGGTGTCGATGACAATGGCATGAAA
>CANNRM010000059.1 GCA_947508155.1 Rickettsiales bacterium
AGAAAAATATAAAGATAATGTTGTAAAAATCGCGCAGAATATTGATCATTACAAAGCGGCTTTTAAAAGGCGTCCTGGTTCTAATATAGTAAAATTGAAGCAATTGCCAGAAATAAAGCCTCAACAATCTAGATATGCATCTATAAGGCCTAAAGCCCCTTTGAATTACAAAGACCGTAAATATAGAAGTAATATGATGGTATATGTGAATAAGAAGGGTGCGTAAAAATCTACAAATATTTGAATTGCAATATCTTGTGATATTTGGTAGATATAACAAGAGTACATTTGGAGCAGTATGTTATTATGTCAAAAAACAACGACAATTTCGAAAATGATCTTGAACTTAAACTAGAGCCTACAAATCAGGGGGCTTTGTTTACGAGTGATTATCAGTCTATAAAGGGCAAGCGCTTACTCATTGTTGGTGGCAGTGTGTTGCTATTTATAATAATTGCTTATTTGCTTACTAGATCTCTTTCTCAGGGGCAGCATAGTGCTCCTGGCGTAGATGCGAGTGGTAATGTTGCTGCCGTTACTCAGCATTATGATAGTGTGATGGTAGATTTTCCTGAAATTGTGACAAATTTGGCGCCTACAAATGACAAAGAAAGTTATATTAAACTGATGCTTACACTTGAGTTGAATAATACGAAAGATCAAGATGCTGTCGATAAGAAGCTGCATATGCTAAAAGATACTATTATTATTTTCCTTAGAGAGCTCCGGGCTGCTGATCTAACAAGTGCTGGTGGTAGCATGATGCTAAAGACAGAGGTGATAAAGCGTGTGAATAAAATTTTGTATCCTGTTGAAATTAAGGATATATTATTCAAAGAAATTTTCGTGAACCAGTAAGAATTATATATGAATAAGAAAGTAGAGCCAAAAATCAAAAACAAAGCTGAGAATGTAAACGACCCAGTTGGTATTAAGGCTGTGCTCGATCGTGCATTGCAAGCTTATGAAAAGTTACCGATGCTTGAAATTGTATTTGAGAGGCTGATTCGCTCTCTTACTACTTCTCTTAGAAATTTAACATCTGAAAATGTTGAGATACATGTATCAGATTTGCAGTCTCTTCGATTTGGGATGTATATGGATACTTTGAAGGCTCCTCTTTCAGTCGCTGTGTTTAAGGCGATTGAATGGGATAATCTAGGATTAGTAGTATTGGATAACAATATAGTACTATCATTTGTGGATGTTTTGCTTGGTGGCAAAAATACTTCTATTGACAGATCAGACGTAAAAAGACCATTGACATACATAGAACAAACGCTTGCGCGTCAGCTTGTTGAAATTGTTCTTGGAGAAATGGGCAATGCTTTTGATGCGATTTCGCCATCCAATTTTATTTTTGAAAGATTAGAAAACAATCCTAACTTTGCTACGATTTGTAGAAATGGTGATGCTATTATTTTACTAAAACTGATGATTCAAATTGATGAGCGTGTAGGTAATATAGATATTATCATACCTTATAACACAATTGAACCAATAAAAGAGCAATTACAAAAAGTATTTATTGGCGATAAATTTGGTGTGGATAATGTATGGGAAGAGCGCTTAACAAATAGGGCTTATGATATTGAAATGGATTTAGAAGCCGTAATTATCAATACTCCTACCAAGATTGTGGATCTTGCAAATTTGAAGCCTGGGGATACTATAGTTATTAACCATAAATATGAAGATGATATTATGGTTAGATGTGGCCCGTTGGAGCTATTTAAGGGGCAAATTGGTAAAGTAGATGAGAAGGTTGCGATTAACGTGACAAGTACTGTGGGTGGCGAGTAATAAAATCTTCATCCTCGAGTTTTGCGTAGCAAAAGCTCGGGGATCTCATGACAACAAAAGGAGAGCTCGATCGAGCATTGCTCCTATAGTCCTGAGGTCCCCGAGACGTACTTCGTACGCTCGAGGATGACGTTGGCCTGAACTTGATATCGTGTCAAACAATAAAATAAAACGGAGAAATAAAGATGTTAGCTCTAGATGTATTACTGCTGATGATGATAGTGGTATGTATAGTATATTGTTGGGTGCTGAATCAGCGCATACGTGACTTACATAATAGTCGTGTTGAATTTGCACGGATGATTAAGGAATTTGATGCTGCGGTAATTAAGGCCGAAAACTGTATTTCTGAGCTTTCAACATTGGGGTCTAATGCTACTGTCCAAATCAAAAATGCCAGTGCGGATGCGGAAAATTTGATACATGAGCTAAAAACAGTAAATGATTTTGGTAATAGCTTGGGTGCAAAATTGGAGAGATCTATTTCTGATGCAAGGAAGGTCGGGTCTCATATTGAAGATATGATGGAAGCAGCTTCTTCTGTTACAGTTGGTAAAGCTAAATCGAAAAAAGCCACTACTAGTAAAGTTTCTAAACAATCAAAATTTCAATCGGAAGATTTTATGGATGAAACAATTGGTAGTAAATTTAAAGGTACTGATGATCTAATCCCTGAGCAGCAGAATTTGCTAGAAAGCGTATTATCGAAAATTACGACGCATAAACATCGTGGTACTGTAAGTCAAAGTGGTTTTTATGATTCTCTTAGAAAAGTGAGTGTGGGCAAATGAAGTTAAATTTCTTTTCATCGTTATTGATTCTATTGTTGGTAACAATGTCCGCAAAAGGTGTTGTCTTGCTTGCAAAAATTCAGGATCAAACAAAATATACTTTTGTTACGCAAGCTAATTCTTCATTGATAGAAACGGCATATGCAAAAACGGAGGAGGCGCCAAGTGCTAAATCTGCTGATGAAAAACCAACTACTCCATCTGTTGTACCTGCTGCTACGAATGGGGATTCTGTAAACACAAATCTTCCAAATTTCAAAAGTGGTTTTTCTAAAGATGAAATGAATGTATTGCAGGATTTGTCGCATAGGAGAAAAGCTCTGGATAAGGAGCAAGAAACTTTGAATATGAGAGAGAATGTTTTAAAAGCTACAGAGAATAAGCTTGATCAAAAAGTGCAGGAATTACAGGCATTACAAACGCAAGTATCAGAGTTGATGAAAGGCTATGATGCACAAGAAAACGCAAAATTCCAGAGCCTTGTAAAAATTTACGAAAATATGAAACCTCGTGAAGCTGCAAAAATTTTCGATGAGCTAGATATGCCAATGTTGATTCAAATTGTAACACGTATGAAAGAAGTCCGTGTTGCACCAATTATTGCTGCTATGCACCCGTCTAAGGCTAAGGAGCTTTCGATAGAGTTATCAAAACAGAGAAGTTTGGATTGATGGTAAGTTGCAACAAGCGTCATTGCGAGGAGGGCTTCAGCCCGACGTGGCAATCTCACTGTTTCTATAAAATATTACGCATGATAAGGTTTTATAGTGGAAGTGAGATTGCCACGTCGCTTCGCTCCTCGCAATGACGCTTGTATAAGCTTTTTCACCAGAATCTTATGACAAATTTGGGACCTAGGATCCATTATTTCCCAAACCGCTTAATCTCCCACTTCAATTCAACACCAGTTTGTTCAAACACTTTGGATCTGGCCATTTCGCCTAATGTCTCGAGCTCTGTCGCTGTTGCATTGCCTGTATTGATCATAAAATTACAATGAAGTTTCGACAATTGAGCGCCACCAATAGAAAAACCACGCATGCCAACTTGGTCAATGAGCTGCCATGCTTTGTGTCCATCGGGATTTGCAAAAGTACTTCCGCCAGTTTTTTGATTTATAGGCTGGGTTTGTTGACGTGCTGTGCTGATTTCATCCATTTTTGCTTTTATGTCGATTTTGTTACCTTCTTTCACCAAGAAAGTTGCTTCAACAAAAATCGCCCAGTCTTTCAAGCCATTATGTCTATATCCAAAATCCATCTCATCAGGTGTTAGAATATGTTTTTGTCCTGCGCGGTCAAGCATTGTGATTGAATGGAGAACATCTTTGAATTCGCTGCCATAAGAGCCAGCATTCATTGCAATGCCACCACCGATAGTTCCGGGGATTCCAACAAGAAATTCAAGGCCTTGGATGTTGTTTTGAAGCGCATATTGTGCAAGACTGTAATTTAGAGCGCCAGCTCCAACGCGTAAGGTGGAGTCTGTATGTTCAATCTCTCCAAAGCCTCTTCCAAGTTTGATAACCACTCCATCTATGCCACCGTCACGTATAATTATGTTCGATCCGGCACCTAGTATATGTAATGGTACTTTAGTTGGTAATTGAGATAAAAAATCAGATAGATCATCAATATCTGCTGGTTTATATAAAACCTCTGCGCAGCCACCAACCTTGAACCAAGTTAGGTTTGCGAGGTTGAAGTTATAACGGTATTCACCGCGAATTTGAGGGAGGTTTTCCATGATAAAGACATGATATATGTAGAGGAAGAATAATGCAAGAAATGTGTGAAAAATATCATGAAGGGTTATTAAGTGGTTGTGGTGGAGGCATAAGTATCTTGGATTAGAGGAGGTGACATGCTAAGCTTGGGATGTGTTAATTTTATTATGAGATAAGTTATGTCTAAGGTAGCTACTACAGCAATACAATACCCAAAAGTGTCAAAATACGACGATCTAAGTTTTGCAGATGCGTTGGCAAAATACAAGAAAAAGAGCGAATATATACAAGATAATGGAGTGAAAATCCATGCGCTTGAAAATGTGTTGTTAGCAAAAATTGAAAAGAACCCACAAAAATACACAGTAGGGCAGATTCGTGATTTATACGATGCTGCTGTAATTACAGAGCATGAAAAAGGTACGGATGAGAGATTTGAAAAAAAATTACTTCAACTTTTTGCTGATAAAAATGTAAAGGTAGATGACAAGCTAAAGCCTATTGTAACAGCTGTGAATGTAGTTAAAATGACAGGTTCTGTATCGCCTTTATCAACTGTGACGGATATTTCTAAAAGCTTAGATAAAGAGTCTGCAGAATTTAAAAGAAATGTTGATGGATTGCGCAATAGCAATATGGCTAGTATTTTTGGCGATAAACAAGATCGGGGTGATTTGGCAACGGGGTTATCTGAGTCATACCCTGTTATTACTTCTATGCTTGCGCATGCACAAGAGAATGATTATGTCAGTCAATTTATTAAAGATAAGGAGAATAGAGATCTTACGCAGAAGCAATATAAGGAATTAGAGGTATTGCGTAGTCAAACCCATGAATATGTAAAGAGTAATGTGAAAACTGCAGCTGATCTGGAGAATCCAGAAGTGCAACAAACTTTAAATACACTTACAAGCGGCATATTAACTTTCACTCGTGAAGCATTAGTATCAGAAGGTGGAATAGTTAGTACAATTC
>CANNRM010000060.1 GCA_947508155.1 Rickettsiales bacterium
CACGATCAAAAGCTGGGAGCACGGAATATCAGAAATAAGAACTGGCAATCTCGAAAAATATCTAACAATACTCGCTAAACTAGGATGCTATACAACAATGGAATGGGTCGTACACGGCACTGGCCCTAGTCCTAATATAGCAGATAAAAATAATGAAATACTAGCACAAGATTCTGTAAATATTGCACATGTTATAGACTTGCTCTCCAAAACCTCTAATCTATTTTATTATTTAGATAATAACGAAAATATAATACATATAAATCGCAACCTATTATTTTTACTAGGGGGAGAAATTGATCACAATACAGAAATTACAGAACAAACACGATTACAGGAATTATGTCACCCAGAAATTTACGATATCTGCCGAGAAAATTTTATATTGTGCCAAGAAAGAACAGAACGAAGATTCAGTTATAATATCCAAAAACAATATAGCACCACATTTCATGTAGTAGATGTTCTATATTGGCCATTAACAAAACATGGAAGCGATCAGATACTAGGAATCTTATGCTTCGTTTCAAACACACAAACCAAAGAGAAAAAATAAAATGTGCATAGTAAAATCATTACCTTCTTTAATTTCGCTAACACGTACATGGTACTATGCCATGTTTATCATGATATGTATGTTTTACCTATTGAATGGAGCTATGGTTACTCATGATATAAAAAAAGATTTAGAAAAAACATTCGCGGCACAGATAGATATTTTATCTCTAGAATCACAAGAAGTAATAGCTCTAAATTACTCTATTCTAGACAATATCGTTGCTAAACTTACATCATCTAATCCCGAAAATATTGCCAAAAATTTTGCTCAATATACTCACACAATAGGACAATATACCAACAATATAATATTCCTTACAAGCCCTCAAAAAGATATCATTCAAATAACTCCTAACACAAAGGAAGTTTCTGAACATTTTAGCGCAGAAAATCACACTCAAATTAAAATACACCTAACTGAAAACAACAATACGCTACTAACAAACCACCTTTTCATCGGGCCTATAGTGCGCGTTCATTCCGAAAACACATGGGGAATACCAATAACAAAAACTATCATGAAAGGAGATAAGGACTTAGGTACAGTTGTTTGGGTAGCGCATCTAGAAAAATTCTCTGATAGTCTTCTTAAATTAAATATGACATTAAAGCTTCATGAGGGACATGAAAAAAGACCAGATTGCTATATAGAAGCAGACCATAATACACCTGCAAGCAACATCAAGAATACAATATCATACCACACTATATTAGGCGCTATACTTGCTCCAAAAGGTGATATTTTAGCATCAGAAGGCTCACACTTAATACATGGCACAACGCGTTATGTTACCCTTGCAATGCCTGCAAAGCATATCCAAAAGCTATTTTGGAATAAATTTAATTACAACTTTATTATCTTCTCTTTTTGTACATTTGCCATTTTATTTGTAGTATTATCTAAAATTTCACGTCTTGCTCATCAAGTAAAAAATATAGAAAATATACTTGTACAATCAGCAATCATATTACAGCATTTAATACCAGGATTTGCTACTCTTACTTAATTAAAACCCTTAAACCGATCCGATACAATACTCGTCAATATAGAACGTTTTGTAGATGCAAATCACCTAATAGTAGATAAAATTGAAAAACAAAATGATATTATCCTTACTTATGAAAAACACACCCCTGACTTACAAAAACGCTTTTTGGATTCTATGAAAGCATTACAGGAACAATCATTATGTCTGACGGAAAAAATAGATGATGTTTATCACATTGCTGCAAATAATTTATATCAAGACCCTAAAAAACTATGGGCTATATTTGAAGAAATTTATCATCATTCTAAAAGCTATGAAGAATATGCATTATCTCTTCAAGACTCTTTAAACAAAGCGCAAGCAATCGCCACTTGCGAGAAAAGAATAATTAATATAAGCGATATGATACAAAAAACTTTTGCAAATAAATATGCCTATTTTTCAGTTCAACATTCTTTACCTGGCAAGACGAATCTTATGAAAGCCCTCATCCAAGAAGCAGTCGAAGCATCTATAGATAGCTTACTAGAAATAGGGTTAAAAGAGGATTATCATATAAATTTAAAAATACAGCCTAATTGCACGATCATAGAAATTATATTGGATACAACAGAACACAAACTAGACCAAGATCAAGTGCAGCAATCTTTAGAAAAGGCCCGATTATTCGCATTATTAGATGAGGGATTAATTGGAATATATCGTACCGAGAATCATCTCGTATTTACATTGGTGTATAATTACACAGATTCCAATCCAGATATCTCTGCAGATTGCCCCGCAGAAATACGCTTTTCTAAAGATGCAAAACCACTATGACTCACACCCTAAGCTAAAACTAAACCTTCAGTTGTATCGTCATTGCGAGAAGGGCTTCAGCCCGACGTGGCAATCTCCCTTTTCTATAAAATATTGTACGAGTGTGGCTAATTCATAGTAAAAGGGAGATTGCCGCGGCTGCAAGCAGCCTCGCAATGACGCAAAATATTAAGCCAAAAACTTCTCACATTCAAGCGCCGCCATGCAACCAGTTCCAGCAGCTGTAACTGCTTGGCGGAAGATTTTATCCTGCACATCGCCGGCTGCAAAAACACCCGGAATATTCGTTTGGGTAAACCCTGGTTTCGTAATGATATAACCCTCATCATCCATGTCAATTATCCCTTTGAAAATATCAGTATTTGGTTTGTGACCAATAGCAATAAATATACCATCAATAGCGCGCTCAGTTAACTCACCAGAGATAGTATTTTTAAGCACGGCATGTGTTACAGAACGTGGGTTTTCCGTACCTCTCACTTCCTCAAGAGCATGATTCCAAATAACCTCAATCTTAGGATTTTTGAACAACCTATCCTGCAGAATCTTTTCAGCCCTGAATGAATCCCTACGATGCACAACATAAACCTTACTCGCATGATTCGTCAAATATAATGCCTCTTCTACAGCAGTATTCCCACCGCCCACAACCATCACTTCCTTTCCACGGAAGAAAAACCCGTCACATGTAGCACAACCAGAAACACCGAACCCCTGGAACTTTGTTTCAGATTCAAGACCAAGCCATTTTGCTTGAGCTCCCGTTGTGATGATGACGGTATCTCCATAATAAACATCTGAGCCACCATATACCACAAACGGACGCTTCGAAAAATCCACTTTCGTAATATAATCGAACATAATTTTAGTTCCCACATGCTCTGCTTGAGCAGTCATTTGCTCCATAAGCCATGGCCCTTGAATTACATCCTTAAAGCCTGGGTAATTTTCAACATCCGTAGTGATTGTCAGCTGCCCACCTGGTTGCATTCCCTGTACCATAATTGGATGCATATTCGCACGCGCTGCATATATTGCTGCCGTACAACCCGCAGGGCCGGATCCGATGATAAGTACTTTTGTTTTGTGTTCTGCCATATTTGCTCCAGTGGATTTGTTGGATTTGTTATATCAAGAAATTTAGGAATTGTCTAGGAGTAGTAAAAAAGATTATTTAACATGAGTTGGGTGTTGCACGTTATTGCGAGGAGCGTAGCGACGTGGCAATCTCACTTTTTAATGTTACGAATTATATAGCGAATCAGCGGATTTTATAGCAAAAGCGAGATTGCCACGTCGTGCTGAAGCCCTCCTCGCAATGACGTTAATTCTAAATCTCAGCCATAAACTTCTCATGCAACTCCAGCTCCTCTTGCGTAGGCTTCACCAGCTTCGTGGCAATAGATATGCGCTCTGAATGCTCTACAGCTACATGATTCTCAACCACCACAGCTTTTGTCTCGAATTTTGCCTGCCTACCACCACAAAGTTCCACATAAACATCTGCCAATAACTTAGCATCTTTCAACGCTCCATGGAATGCACGCAAGGAATTATCTATCTTGAATTTGGTACATAAAGCATCTAAATTCACCTTCGCCCCTGGGAACATTTTGCGGGCCATAGGAAGAGTATCTATTACACTATGATGATCAAGTGATGCCTTCCCTATTCTTGTCAATTCATGATTCAAAAACTTCATATCAAATGATGCGTTATGAATCACTAAAGCTCCATCGGCAATAAATTCTAACATTTCGTCCACTATATGTTCAAATAACGGCTTATCCTGCAAAAAATCCGTTGAAATACCATGGATACGATATGCCTCATTTGGCACATCACGCTCTGGGTTTATATAGCAATGAAATTGCTTGCCAGTAAGTATTTTATCATGCATTTCCAAAGCACCAATTTCGATGATTCTATGCCCACTTTTTGGATCAAGCCCCGTTGTTTCAGTGTCGAGTATTATTTCTTTCATTTGATTATTCCTTCTGCTATTATCTGCTTATCATGACAAACAGCATCCTACTTGAAAATTTAACAAAAATCTATGGCTCTTCTAAGCTTGCTTTAGATAATGTGAATCTCGCCATTCCTAAAGGCTCAATCTTTGCACTTCTCGGACCAAATGGAGCTGGGAAATCAACACTCATAAACATCTTAGCCGGCACAGTGATTAAAACATCTGGCAAGGCTTTTGTAAATGGAATAGATATAGATGTTAGCCCTCAATCAGCAAAATATGAAATTGGTATCGTTCCCCAAGAAATTACAATGGACACCTTCTTCCCAGTAAGAAAAGCATTAGAGATCTATGCAGGATATTATGGCATCAGGCCAGAACATCGTAAAACCGATGAAATTCTCGAAGCTTTGGGATTAACGGATAAAGCAGATGCTATGCCTCGCGCGCTCTCTGGCGGCATGAAACGTAGGTTCTTGGTTGCAAAATCTATGGTCCATTCGCCTGGCATTTTAGTGCTAGATGAGCCAACAGCTAGGGTAGATATTGAACTACGCGACCAATTATGGCGTTACGTGAAATATCTCAATAGCCAAGGTACTACAATTATCCTCACAACACATTATTTAGCTGAAGCTGAAGAACTATGTGATTGGGTGGCTTTTATCAATCATGGCAAAATCGTGCTAGTTGATAAGAAAGTAAATCTGATGCAAAATCTAGGTACAAAACAATTGATTCTAGAACTTACGTCTTCAGTTTCTGCTCAAATTGAACTTCCAAAAGGCGTAGAATTTGTATCAGCTATCGACAATAAATTAGTTGTAAAATTTGACGATAAAACCAGTAGCATTACAACAATTATTTCTCATCTCGGAAAACATGGACTCGATGTAAAAAATCTCACCATCGACCAACCTGATTTCGAAGATATTTTCAAAAAAGTTATGGC
>CANNRM010000061.1 GCA_947508155.1 Rickettsiales bacterium
AATAGCGCATTTGAAAATCGCCTGATTATTTTTGGGCGGAAAATGCTATCGATTTACAATGATATGGCAGAAATGATTCGTCTTGGAGCTTATAAGAAAGGGACAGATCCTGAGGTTGATGCGGCTATAGGATTTTTTGGAGCCTTAGAGGAATTTTTTAATCAGCAACCTGATGAGACAGCTCATATGGCTGATAGTTATAAGAGATTAGCGGAGATTTTAAAGATAGCTGAAGAGGTTAGTGCTTCATGAAAAATTTAAACACTTTGATTAAACTTCATAGAAGTTACGTAGATAGCACTTTGAAAGAAATGGCTAGACTTAATAGCACAAAAGAGCTTATGGAAAAAAGGCTTGTGGAGATCGAGAGTGCAATGAGTGAAGAGGCTCAAAAATTTACGGCAACTGAATTTGGTTTTGTGTTGGATTCATATTTAGTTGGAGCTCGCGTTACAATTAGTAAATTAGCTGAGAATATCAGGGGGTTGGATGTAAAAATCTTAGAATCTCAGGTGATATTGCATGATCAATTTTCTGAGCTGAAAAAATTTGAGATAGCGCTGCAAAATCGTCAAAATGCTGAAAGGGATGCTGAGAATATGGAAGAGATTAAAGCGATAGACGAGATGAATATTATGAGGATGGCTTGATGTCTAATAATGTTTCTACGGACACTATTTTTTCTATTATAGTATCTGCATAATAATTGTTTTGAATTCCTTGTGTTGTGATAAGAGCAATAAAAATCTGCTTTGTTGTGCCAGTTTGTTTCTTGAATACATCTATTTTGCGTTGCAACGATTCTATGTCGTTTTTACTAACTAAATAAGGCTCCTCGCTGTATTTTATTTCGCATATTGTTATGGCATCATCGCTGCGGTCAAATAGCAGATCTATTTGAGCACCTGTAGAAGCTTCGAGTTTTTTTGGGGCGTATCTCCAAGCGTTAGGCGTAGCAATTGCGTTAATTTTAAGGATATTTTTGATTTGCGGCAGATGTTTATAGCACAGAACTTCGAAGCTATATCCTAACCAAGTGTTCCATCCTGGTTCTCGTGATATTTCTTGAAAATCCATATTCTTTGACATAGAATTTTTGTAGGGTAGAACCCATTTGAGATAAAATGAACAATATTCATCCATTAATCTATAATATATACCTTGACGTTTGTGACCAAATGGCTTGAAGCTCATAATGAAGCCAGTATTTTCTAGTTCTGTGAGCTTCTTTATTCCACCTCCTCCTGCTTCGGATACTCCAAGTATTTCAAGTAACTCGTTTTTACCCACTCCATAAGGGCGTTTTGCTAGGGTTTCTATGATTGTGGTATATTTTTCTGCGTTATTAAATAATGAGGCAAAAAGATTATCGTATTCATCTCGGAGTAATGAGTGAGATCCAAAAAATAGCTGAGATATCACTTCTATCGCTGAATTGCCTGGCTTTACTTGTTCAAGGTAATACGGAACTCCACCTAGTGTCATATAAATTTTTAAAATATGCTTGTGCGTTAATCTTACTCCTAAATGATGTAGAAATTCTGCTGATTCTTCAAGTGTGAAGGCTTGTAAATGTATTTTTCCTGTGATTCTATTGTGAAGCCCACCTCTATTGTTGATTATATTGTCAATAATCCAAGAAGCTGATGATCCACATATAATCAGCTTAATAACAGGGTTGTTAGACCAATAGTGATTCCAAAAATAGTCTAGTTGCTGTAATAGTTTCGATTTTGGAGTAGCCATCCATGGTAATTCGTCAAAAAAAAGGACAATTTTTTTATGAGTGGGTGCATGCTTGATTGCTTGATTTAATGCCTCAAATGCATCACCCCAATTATCAGGAATTAGCAGAAGAGCTTCGTTATAAAATACCTTGCTAATAACTTTGATAAAATTACTAATTTGTTCTTCTGTGCTACCGTCTTTTAGTCCTGTATTGTTAAAAAAAATAACATCAGGATGTGTTTTAAAGAAAGTTCTGATCAAAAAAGTTTTGCCTATACGACGTCTACCGTATGACGCAATGAACTCTGCCTTCTTAGAATAGAGTAGTTTTTGTAAATATTGTTGTTCATGTTTGCGCCCTATAATGCTCATGTAAGTAATGTTTTAAGTTAGTCCTCAAGTTATTATTCTACTCAATGTTGAAGACTAAGTCAACATTTATAGGTTAGTCCTCAAATAATACCGATGCTATTATTTGAGGACTAATTGTGAAAAGCAAGTTAGTCCTCAACTTTGCGCCGCTATGACATAATAGTATCACATAATATTTAAAATATACTTTATGGTTTTTGTGACTTGTAATGGTTATCTGTTGGTAGTACCATCATAATACGCGTAAAATCTTAAGGAGGTTATTATGGATAAACATCAACATGAGCATGTACATAGCGACACATGCAATCATATTCATGAAAGTGATCATGGTCATGATCGCCCACATAAAGGTCATGAGAAGCACGATAGAGAGCATGATCATAGCCATGAACATAAGCCTCATGACCACAAGGATAAGCATAATCATCATCATGAGCATCGTGGTAATAAGTAGTGCATTTTTTCCTTGCAAAAACCCTGTATTGTTGGTAGAAACTAATACGAGATTAATATAGGGCAAGGTTTAAGTCATGACAAGTGCAAGTACAATAAATACAATCGCTACTCCAGAGGTAGCTGAGCAAATAGCTGTTGTTGCTCAAAATCATTCCATATGGCAATTGATAGCTTCCGCAGATTTTGTTGGGAAGTCTGTGATTTTAATACTCGTTATAGCGTCCATTATGTCTTGGGCGATTATCATTGATAAATATTTTAAATATAAAAATATTCGCTCCAAAATGCATTCTTTTGAGAGTTTATTTTGGTCTGGTCAGGTTTTGGATATGTTATATGAGAAAGTGAAAACTGCTATTGATAATCCTATGGCTGCTGTGTTTGTTGCTGCTATGAGCGAGTGCAAGAGGCATGATTCTATCAAAAATAGAGATGCTAACCTAAAGGTTGGGCTTAAAGAGCGTATTGGTCAGGCGATGTATTTGGTGCGCAACCGTGAGACGGATGCTTTAGAAAAAAATCTCGGTTTCCTTGCGACAGTGGGTTCTTCGGCAACATTTATAGGGCTTTTTGGTACTGTATGGGGAATTATGCATAGTTTTCAATCTATTGCTGCTTCTAATAATACTAGCCTTGCTGTTGTTGCTCCTGGTATTGCGGAGGCGCTATTTGCTACTGCAATAGGTTTGGTAGCCGCGATTCCAGCTGGAATTTTCTATAATTTACTATCTGTTCAAAGTAATAGTATTTCTAATAGGTTAGAAGATTTTAGTTCTGAATTACATACTCTTCTTGCAAGAGCGATTGATGAGGAGAAGTTATAATGGGGATGGTAGGAGCTGGCGGCAAATCACGTAGGGGCCATCAAAAAATCACCAGTGAAATTAACATCACACCTATTGTGGATGTGATGTTGGTGCTTTTGGTGATATTCATGATTACAGCTCCAATGCTTGTTTCCGGTATTAAGGTTGATTTGCCGGATACTACTGCTAAGCCTATTTCTGGCCAAGAAGAGCCTTTGGCAGTTTCTATTGACAAGAATGGTAAGATTTACCTTATGGATACAGCGGTAGAAGAAGGTCAGTTGATTCCTAAACTCAAGGCGATTACTAAAGAGAAGATGGATACGCGTATTTTTGTGCGTGGAGATAGGGCTTTGAACTATGGTACAATTATGGCAATAGTTGGTGATATTAGTGCTGCAGGTTTTAGCAAGGTGGCCTTGATAACGAATATCAAGGAAAAGGCTAAAAATTTGCCGTGATTCGTCATTGCGAGGAGCATAGCGACGTGGCAATCTCCCTTTGTTATTAATTATAGTACCAACGTAATGATGTAGAAAAGTGAGATTGCCACGTCGCTATGCTCCTCGCAATGACGTTGTTTTTTTTCGTTAATGACAAGTAAAAAATTATGTTTCAAAACAATAACAATGGGGATGATCAATTTTGGGTATTTATATCCATATCTATCGCATTGCATATATTTGTATTTGTTCTATTTACTTTTGGGCTTCCTGCTCTTTTCAAATCTCCTCCAGAGCCACAAGTGGTGACATTTGAGATCCTTCCAGTGGATGCGATTTCCAATGTAAAAACACAAAAAATCCAACGTGAGAAAGAGATAGAAGAACAATCTGCTAAAAAGGTTCAAAAGACCAAGCAAGAGGAGGTGCCAGATCCTAAGAAAGAGGATAATGCTAAGGCTGAGGAGAATAAGGAAGAATCCAAGCGTGATTTTGACGAAAAAAAGCCGGATGATAAGCGCGAATTGGTTTCTATGAAAACAGCTGAGGATAAGAAAAAATAAGATAAAAAGAAGTCTGACAAGGCTCAAGAAAAAAAGGTGAAGGACGATAAAAAACCAAAGAAGAAAAAGCTTCCTACAGACAAGGAAATTGATGCTTTGCTCAAGACTTTAGAGAAAGCCTCTGAGGGTAATGAGACCAAATCCGCCAAGCGTGCAATGTCTGCCAAAAGCGACGCTAAGGAAGAATCCATGGGTCAATATAACGAGGATAAGCCATTGTCGATTAGTGAAGAGCAGGCGATACGTCAACAGATCGAGCGCAACTGGAACGTGCCATCGGGGGTACAAAATGCTGGAGATATGGTTATAACATTGTATATTGCTCTTAAGATAGATGGCACGGTGGAGCAGGTTAAGCTTGTGGATTCACAATGTCCTGCTGGTATGGAAACGGTGTGCCGCGCTGCGACGGATAGTGCGATAAGGGCGGTGAGACAGGCGAGTCCGTTACAGAATTTGTCTGGTGTTAGGTATGATTTTTGGAAGGAGATTCAGCTGAGCTTTGATCCGAGAGATGTTTTAGGTATGTAATGTTATGAAAAAATATGTATGGATTTTTATCGCGATAATTCTATCTGTGGTCTTTTATAAGCCTTTGAGAGAACAAGCAGCAGAAAAAGCATTTTCATTATCTGGTTGTCCACATACTCAGTTTAATGGGGCAAGAGGTAAGTTTTTTAGTCAGTTTTACGAGGATTATATTCTATCTAATGTATTTGAAGATGTGGATAATGGCTTTTATGTAGATGTGGGAGCGAATAATCCGAATAAGTTTAGTGCTACTTTGTTTTTTCACAACAAGGGCTGGAAAGGAATGAATTTTGAGCCTCAGAGCAGTATGTATCAATTGTTAGAGAAGGATAGAGCTGAGGATATTAACATTCAGAAAGCAGTTTCTGATAAAGAGGGGCG